>NZ_JBHWDU010000014.1:0-132889 GCF_042734825.1 Kitasatospora sp. NPDC059648
CCCCAAGCAGGCCGACCCCACCCCCCAACCCCCCCCCCCCAACAACCCGTTTTCCGGCCCCGCCCCCGGGGCCCCCCCCGGGGGGCGGGCTTTGGGGGGGCCCCACGACTGCGACGGGCTGCGGCCTCTACAGGTCGTAGTAGAGCTCGAACTCGTGGGGGTGGGGGCGGAGGGCGATCGGGGCGATCTCGTTGGTGCGCTTGAAGTCGATCCAGGTCTCGATCAGGTCCGGGGTGAAGACGTTGCCGGCGAGGAGGTACTCGTGGTCGGCTTCGAGGGCCTCCAGGACGGCGGGGAGGGAGGAGGGCACCTGGGGGACGTTGGCGTGCTCCTCGGGAGCGAGCTCGTAGAGGTCCTTGTCGACGGGCTCCAGCGGCTCGATCTTGTTGCGGATGCCGTCGAGGCCGGCCATCAGCATGGCGGAGAAGGCCAGGTACGGGTTGGAGGACGGGTCCGGGGCGCGGAACTCGATGCGCTTGGCCTTGGCGTTGGAACCGGTGATCGGGATGCGGATGGCGGCCGAGCGGTTGCGCTGGGAGTAGACCAGGTTGACGGGCGCCTCGAAGCCCGGGACGAGGCGGTGGTAGGAGTTCACCGAGGGGTTGGTGAAGGCCAGCAGCGAGGGGGCGTGCCGGAGCAGGCCGCCGATGTAGTAGCGGGCGGTGTCGGAGAGGCCGGCGTAGCCCTGCTCGTCGTAGAAGAGGGGCGAGCCCTCGCTCCACAGCGACTGGTGGACGTGCATCCCGGAGCCGTTGTCGCCGAAGATCGGCTTGGGCATGAAGGTGGCCGTCTTGCCGTTGCGCCAGGCGACGTTCTTGATGATGTACTTGAACAGCATCAGGTCGTCGGCGGCGTGCAGCAGGGTGTTGAACTTGTAGTTGATCTCGGCCTGGCCGGCCGTGCCGACCTCGTGGTGCTGGCGCTCGACCTCCAGGCCGGACTTGGCCAGCTCCAGGGACATCTCGGCGCGCAGGTCGGCGAAGTGGTCGACCGGCGGGGTGGGGAAGTAGCCGCCCTTGTACTTGACCTTGTAGCCGCGCACGTCGCCCTCGGCGGCGCCGGAGTTCCAGGCGCCCGCCTCCGAGTCGATGTGGTAGAAGGACGCGTTGGCGCTGGTCTCGAACCGCGCCGAGTCGAAGACGTAGAACTCGGCCTCGGGCCCGAAGAAGGCGGTGTCGGCGATGCCGGAGGAGGCGAGGTAGGCCTCGGCCTTCTTGGCGACGTTGCGCGGGTCGCGGCTGTAGGCCTCGCCGGTGACCGGGTCCTGGATGAAGAAGTTGATGTTGAGGTGCTTCTCGGCCCGGAAGGGGTCGAGGCGGGCGGTGGCGAGGTCCGGCACCAGGGCCATGTCGGACTCGTGGATGGCCTGGAAGCCGCGGATCGACGAACCGTCGAACATCAGGGTCTCGGACGGATCGAAGGTCGCCGCAGGTACGGAGAAGTGCTGCATGACGCCCGGCAGGTCGCAGAAGCGGACGTCGACGAACTTCACGTCGTTGTCCTGAATGTACTGCTTCACTTCGGCGGCGTTGTTGAACATCCATCCTCCTCGGCGTGCGAATTGGGCTCACCCTAGGAATGGGTCGTTTCCAGCCGGTGACCCGCTCGTTTCCTAGATGTTAACCACGACCGCCGAACGGGCGGCAAAGACGTACGGGACGGGGCAAATCGCCCCGCCCGCCTGGGGGCCGTCGCGGAAGTGGTCTGGACCACTTGGTGAGTCCGGCGCGCGGGATTCACCCGGTCGTGGACGCGCCCCCGGCAGCCGCCGGGCGGCCCCGCACGGCCCCCGGCCGGTCCTCCGGTCGCGCCCCGCCGGGAGGGAGCCGGTGCCGGGGCGCGGCGTGAGCCCGGTTAGTGTGGATTCGTGGACACCAGAGAAGCGTTGGGATCGTGGATCGACGGCCCCAAGGCCGCCGCCGAGAAGATGGGCGCCGACTTCGGCCACCGCGGCGAACGCCTCGGGCTGCCCAAGGAGGGCCCCGGCTCGATCGCCGGCCCCGGCCGACGGATCGGCGCCCTGTTCGTGGACGGCTGGCTGGTCTCGCTGGTCTCGTTCGGCCTGCTCGCCAAGGGCGACCCGGCCGAGGCCAACCTGTGGACCCTCCCGCTGTTCTTCCTGGTCGCGGTGCTCCTGCTCTCCACCACCGGCACGACCCTCGGCAAGCGGCTGTTCGGCCTCCGGGTGGTCCGCCTGGACGGGCGCCGCGCGACCATCCCGCAGGTCCTGCTGCGCACCCTGCTGCTCTGCCTGGTGGTGCCGCCGCTGGTGTGGGACCGCGACACCCGCGGCCTGCACGACAAGGCGGTCGGCACCGTCGAGGTCCGGATCTAGCGCCGAACGGATCCGGCGGGCGTCACCCGCCGCACGACGTGGAACGGCCCCGCTCCGGAAGCTTCCGGAGCGGGGCCGTCGTCGTCAGGGGAGGGGAGGGTCAGCGGGCCTGGCCGCCCTTGGGCATCCGGGCGCCCTTGGGCATCGGGCCCTTGGGGATCGGCGCCTTGGAGAGCAGGTCGCCCAGCGCGCGCAGACGGTCGTTGGTCTCGGTGACCTGGGCGGCGGTGATCGAGCGGGGCAGGCGCATCAGGTGGATCTGGAGCTTCTTCAGCGGGATCTCGCCCTCGCCGTTGCCCACCACGATGTCGTGCACCGGCACGTCGCCGACCACACGGGCCATCTTCTTCTTCTCGGAGGCCAGCAGCTGACGCACCCGGTTCGGGTTGCCCTCGCCGATCAGCGCGATGCCGGCCCGGCCCACGGCACGGTAGACCGCGTCCTGGTTGCGGGTGACCGCGACCGGGGTGGAGCTGGAGCTCCAGCCGCGCCGGATGTTGTTCAGCACCGCGGCCACGGCACCCGGCTGCCCCTCCATCTGCCCGAACGCGGCGCGCTCGGCCCGGCGCCCGAAGACGATCGCCATGGCCAGGACGGCCACGATGAAGCCCAGGATGCCCAGGTAGATGGGGTGGTCGATCGCGAAGCCGATGGCGAGGAACACGCCGAAGGTCAGCAGGCCGACGCCGGCGATGATCAGGCCGATCTTGGTGTCGACCTTCTTGGTCATGGTGTACGCCAGGCGGATCTGCTTCAGTCGCCCGGGGTTCTCGGATGTTTCCCTCGCCATAACGCTCATGGTACGTGGCGCGGGTGCGGGATATCCAAGCCCGGGTACCCGTTCGCCCGAACCGTGACCCGTGCGCCCGTCCGCCGTCGCGCAGAGCGACGTCAGGGCCTCACTGCCGCACTGACCGTGCGCCCGTGCTCCCCGCCGGGTTCGAGGCCCCGAGCGCGCCGTGCCGGCGGTCGGCCGCGTACGCGCGGTTCTCGCACACCGCAGCCCAGGCGTTGCGGCGCGCGTGCCGCTGGCCGGGCGCCAGCAGGACACTCTCGGCGAACCGCAGCGCCGCCCCCACCGAGCGGATCCGCACCTGCATCATCTGCATCCCGAACAGCTCCTCTTGCGACCGTGGTGGCCGCCTGGCTGAGGCGCGGCCGAGGCGTGGCCGAGCCGTGGCTGAGAAGAATCGAACGCCTACTGCGCGTCCATCGTCCCCACCCCGTGTTACCAGCCCGTGACCAGCCAGTCAAAGCGTGGTGAAAGCCAGAAGGGCGGAGCCGCAGCTCCGCCCTTCCAATGGCCGACACGGCGCGAAACCGACCGACGGGTCGGCCTTCGAACTCCCGCCGTCAGACCGCGGCCTGCTCGCGCCGCTCCAGTGCCTGCCGGTACAGCCGGCCGGCCCGGTACGACGAGCGCACCAGCGGCCCCGACATGACACCCGCGAAGCCCAGCTCCTCGGCCTCCTCCTGGAGCTCGACGAACTCCTGCGGCTTCACCCAGCGCTCGACCGGGTGGTGGCGCAGCGAGGGCCGCAGGTACTGGGTGATGGTGATCAGCTCGCAGCCGGCCCCGACCAGGTCGGCCAGCGCCTGGCTGATCTCCTCGCGGGTCTCGCCCATGCCCAGGATCAGGTTGGACTTGGTGACCAGCCCGGCCGCGCGGGCCTGGGTGATGACGTCCAGCGAGCGCTCGTAGCGGAAGGCCGGGCGGATCCGCTTGAAGATGCGCGGGACGGTCTCGACGTTGTGCGCGAGCACCTCGGGACGGGAGGAGAAGACCTCGGCAAGCTGCTCGGGCACCGCGTTGAAGTCGGGGATGAGCAGCTCGACGCCGGTGCGGCCGCCGGCGCGCTCGGCGGTCATCGCGTGCACCTGGCGCACGGTCTCGGCGTACAGCCAGGCGCCGCCGTCCTCCAGGTCGTCGCGTGCGACGCCGGTGATGGTGGCGTAGTTGAGGTCCATGGTGACGATGGACTCGGCGACCCGGCGCGGTTCGTCGCGGTCGAACTCGGCGGGCTTGCCGGTGTCGATCTGGCAGAAGTCGCAGCGGCGGGTGCACTGGTCGCCGCCGATGAGGAAGGTCGCCTCGCGGTCCTCCCAGCACTCGAAGATGTTGGGACAGCCGGCCTCCTGGCAGACCGTGTGCAGTCCCTCCTTCTTCACCAGCGACTGGAGGGCGTTGTACTCCGGGCCCATCTTCGCGCGGGTCTTGATCCACTCGGGCTTCCGCTCGATGGGGGTCTCGCTGTTGCGGACCTCCAGGCGGAGCAGCTTCCTGCCGTCGGGCGCGACAGCGGACACGTGCGACTCCTAGAACTAGACGGGGTACCCCCAGGGTACGCCTGTGGTTGTACGGCCTTCGCCGGGCCTGTCGCCCGGCAATCGCAGGGCAACGCGGCTACCGGCCGGTAGATTCCCAGTGATTCCCGTCGAGCGGGAAGGATTGCGGCGGGTTTCAGCGGCTGAGCGCCGGCTCCGGCAGCTCGGCCAGGACGTCCCTGAGGTGGCGCTCGACCGAGGGCAGTGCCTCGCTCACCGGGACGTCGCGCCCCAGCTCACCGGCCAGCGAGGCGACGCCCGCGTCCCGGATGCCGCAGGGCACGATCTTGTCGAAGTACGTCATGTCCGGGTCGCAGTTGATCGCGAAGCCGTGCATGGTCACCCCGCGGGCGACCCGTACGCCGATCGCCGCGAGCTTGCGGTCGCCGCCGCGCTGCCCGGCGTTGGAGGGAGCGTACTCGGGCCCGGCCAGCCGCGGGTCGATGCCCAGTGGCAGGCCCAGCCGCAGAGTCAGCTTGCCGATGTCCACCACCTCGGCCGGGTCCACCACGGCGTCCGGGATGTTCTCGCCGAGCACCCAGACCCCGCTGCGGCCCTCGACCCGGGTGGTCTCGATGCCGAAGTCGGCGGCGGCGCGGATCAGCGCCTCCTCCAGCCGGCGGACGTAGGCGATCACGTCGATCGGGTCGGGCAGCTTGATGATCGGGTAGCCGACCAGCTGGCCGGGGCCGTGCCAGGTGATCTCGCCGCCCCGGTTGACCTCGACCACCGGGGTGCCGTCCAGCGGAAGGTCGGCCGGGTTGGTGCGCTTGCCCATGGTGTAGACGGGCGGGTGCTCCAGCAGCAGCACGGTGTCCGGGATCTCGTCCGCGACCCGCAGCGCGTGCAGGCGCTGCTGCTCCTCCCACGCCTCCTCGTACGGGACGAGGCGCTCGCCCGTGCCCAAGCGAACGAAACGCACCTTCTCGCTCATGCGCCCACCTCGCTTCGCTCGGCGGTCGCTCCGCGAAACGCGCCCCGGCCGATTGTTCGCTCGCTCCGCTCGTTCACCGCTGCCGCTCCTTGCCAGGCGTTCGAGACCAACCTGGCCACTGTACGCCCACGGCCGTGTCCCCCATTCAGCCGCACCCGAGCCCGTTCAGCCGCCCCGTTCAGCCGCCCCGCTCAGCCCGGCCGCTCCCCGGCGAGCAGCTGCAGGCGCAGGGCCAGCTGGAGCTCCAGCGACCGCTCCGGCTGGTTCCAGTCCCGCCCGAGCAGTGCCTCGACCCGGTCCAGCCGCTGCACCACGGTGTTCACGTGGACGTGCAGCTCGTCCTTGGCCCGGGTGAGGCTGCCGCCGCAGTCGAAGTAGGCGCGCAGGGTGCGCACTAGCTCGGTGCCGCGCCGGGCGTCGTAGGCCAGCAGCGGGCCGAGCGCGGAGCCGACGAAGCCGTCCACGTCGTGGCCGTCGCCGAGCAGCACCCCGAGGAAGCCGAGCGCCCGGGCCGAGGCGCCCTCCCCGGCGCGGCCGAGCACCCGCAGGGCGCGCACGCAGCGCAGGCCCTCGCCGTACGAGGCGGCCAGCGCGACGGGGCCGGCGACGGGGTGGCCGGCCCCGACGGTGACCGGGAAGCCCGCCAGCCGGGCCAGCCGTTCGGCGGCGCGCCGGGCGGTCGACCCGGCGTCCTGCTCCGGTTCGTCGGCGTCGCCCGGTCCGACGGGCACCAGCAGCACCACCGCCTCGCCGTGCTCGGCGCTGACGCCGCGGGAGCCGAACAGGTACCGCCGGGCCGCGCCCGCCAGCCGCCCCCGGTCGTCTCCGTCGCGGTCGGCGGGTTCCGCGACCAGCACCAGGTGCGGCCGGGCGAGGTCGACGCCGAGCCGACGGCCGCGCGCGGTGAGCCCGGCCGGGTCGCGTTCGGGGGCGGTGAGCAGGTCGGTGAGCAGTTCGCCGCGGACCCGGTTCTCGGTCTCCGCGACCGATCGGCGCAGCAGCAGGAGCAGCGCGGTCACCACGCCGGCCCGCTCGAACAGCCGCCGGTCGGCGTCGTCGAGGCCGGGTCGGCCGCGCAGCACCAGGGTGCCCAGGGTGTCGTGCCCGGCCAGCACCGCGCACACCCACAGCTCGCCGTGCCGTACGGAGCGGCCCTCGGCCCGGGAGGCGGCCACCGCCCTGGCCAGTTCGGCGGCGGGGGCGGGCCGCCCGGCCAGCGGTTCGCCCTCGGCGTCCAGGACGGCTATCTCCCCGTCCAGCAGGTGGGCGACGGCGGCGGCCACGTCCGGCACCTCGGCGCCGCGCAGCACCAGGTCGGTGAGCCGGTCGTGTGCCTGCTCGGCGCGCTGGACGGCGGCGGAGTGGGCCCGGACCAGCTCGTTGGCGGTGTTGAGCTCGGCGAGCGCGGCCCGGGTGTCGGCCAGTGACTTGGCGGTGTCCAGGGCGATCGCGGCGTGCGCGGCCAGGGTGCAGAGCAGCGCGACCTCGTCGGGGGAGAAGGCGCGCGGGGAGCGGTCGGCGGCGAACAGGACGCCGATGACCTGCCCGCCGAGCAGCAGCGGCACCCCGATGATCGCCACCAGGCCCTCGTCCAGCACCCCGGCGTCGATCGTGCCGGTGTGGTGGAAGCGCTCGTCGGTGCGGTAGTCGGGGGTCGCGTACGGGCGGGCGGTCTGGGCGACCAGCCCGCCCAGGCCGTCGCCGAGGCTGAGCCGCAGGGTCTGGAACAGGACGGAGACCGAGCCGTCGGTGACGCGCATGTAGGTGTCGCCAGCGGCCTCGTCCGGCAGGGTCAGGTACGCGGTGTCGGTGCCGAGCAGCATCCGGGCCCGGCGGACGATCGCCTGCAGCACGGTGTCCAGGTCCCGGGAGGCGGCGAGGTCCCCGGCGGTGTCGAACAGGGCCGTCAACTCGGCCTCGCGGCGCCGGTGTTGGCGCAGGGTCCGGTGCACCCGCAGGGCCTGCCAGGTGGCGTCGTCGATCTCGGCGAGGACGCCGGCCGACGCCCCGCGACGGCGGGCGTCGGCCAGCACCTCGGCGAAGTCCTCGGTGGCGGCGCCGGAGGCGAGCAGGTCGAGCAGCCGTCGCAGTGCGGGCGCGGCGCTCTCGTCGGGCTGGTTCATGGCGCGTGGTTCATGGTGCGGGCCGCCAATCGGCGTCGGTTCCGTCGGTGCCGAGAAGTCGCTCCCGGGAGGCCGCTCCTCGGATCGGAGGCGTCGCTTCCGGGAAATCGCGATGCTATCGGCTCGACCGTCAGGTGACAGCAGGCTTTCCGACCGTGCCGCCGTCCGCCGGCAGGCCCTCCGCCGACCGTTCCTCGACCTCCGCGAGGTCCTGCCCCCTGGTCTCCCGCCCGCACAGCACCGCCAGCACCGTGAGGGCCGCCGCGGCGGCCACGTACACCGAGATCGGCGTGGCGCTGCCGTAGTCCTTGAGTAGGGCGGTCGCGATCAGCGGCGCGGGTGCGCCGGCCGCCACCGAGGCGAACTGGGCGCCGATCGAGGCCCCCGAGTAGCGCATCCGGGTCGCGAACAGCTCGGAGAAGAAGGCCGCCTGCGGCGCGTACATCGCGCTGTGGAACACCAGCCCGACGGTCACCGCCAGCACCAGCGTCCCGAAGGACCCGGTGTCGACCATCCCGAAGAACACGAACGCCCACACCCCGACCCCGGCCGCGCCGACCAGGTACACCGGCTTGCGCCCGACCCGGTCCGAGAGCGCCCCGAACAGCGGGATCAGCGCGAACTGGACGGCGGAGGCGATGAGTACGGCGTTCAGGGCGCTCTGCTTGTCGAAGTGCGCGTGGGTGACGGCATAGGTCAGCACGAAGGTCGTCATCACGTAGTACGAGATGTTCTCCGCCATCCGCGCGCCCATGGCCACCAGCACCTCCCGCCAGTGGTGCCGCAACACCCCCACCAGCGGCGGCTTCTGCTCCGCTCTGCCCTGCCGCGCCGCCAACGCCCGCTGGAACAGCGGGGATTCGTCCACCGCCAGCCGGATCCACATCCCGACCCCGACCAGCACCGCCGACAGCAGGAACGGCACCCGCCACCCCCACGCCAGGAACGCGCTCTCGGACTGCACCGACGTCATCAGCGACAGCACGCCCGCCGCCAGCAGGTTCCCGGCCGGCGCCCCGCCCTGCGGCCAGGAGGCCCAGAACCCCCGCCGCCGCTGGTCCCCGTGCTCCGACACCAGCAGCACCGCGCCGCCCCACTCGCCGCCGAGCGCGAAGCCCTGCACCAGGCGCAGCGCCGTCAGCAGCACCGGCGCCGCCACCCCGACCGAGTCGTACGTGGGCAGCAGCCCGATCGCGGTGGTCGACCCGCCCATCAGCAGCAGGCTCACCACCAGCAGCTTCTTCCGTCCGACCCGGTCCCCGAAGTGCCCGAACACCAGGGCCCCGATCGGCCGCGCGGCGAAGCCGATCGCATAGGTCAGGAACGACAGCAGCGTCCCGGTCAGCGGATCGGAGTTGGGGAAGAACAGCTTCCCGAAGACGAGGGCCGCAGCCGTTCCGTACAAGAAGTAGTCGTACCACTCAATGGTCGTACCGATCAGGCTCGCAGCCACCACTCGTGGGAGTGAGCCGCTCACCGCCGAACCACGTGCAGAGCCCTCCATGGCCACCGCTCCTCCCAGAACCGGACGGGGACGACGTCGCCACAAGGTAGGAACCCCGCGCCCCCCGGGACTATGTGGTTGACCCACGTAGCCCATGGGGTGGATGTAGCCGTCCACCCCATGACCACCCCAGCTACTGGTCGGCCCTGCCCGGTCCGGATCGGTCCGTGAGGGGGATCAGGCCGACTGCGGGTCGGCCCCGAGGTGCTTCACCAGGTCGAACGCCTCCCGCCTGATCGCCGCCAGTGAGTCGATGGTGCGGTCGCCGGCCTCGCGCCAGCGACTCTGGGCGATGCGCCACGAGGCCAGGAAGACCCCGACCCGCATGTGGGTCACCAGGCTGTCCTGGGCGCCGTTCGCGACGACCCTGCCGAGGATGGTGAGCTCCATCTCGACGCAGTGGTCGAAGCTGTGCTTGGCCAGCGTCATGCTCCCGGCGGCGAGGTCGAGGGACGCGGCGAAGTCGTCGGCCCACTGTTCGCCCGCGGTCGACAGCACGTGTTCGAGCGGGTCGTTGAGGTCCGCCATGGTCGAGGCCTCGGGGGACAGCTCCTCCAGGTACCGGTCCCACAGCTCGACTTCGGGGGCCAGGAACACCCCCTGCTTCTCCGGGAAGTACCGGAAGAAGGTGCTGGTGCCCACGCGGGCGTGGCGGCAGATCTGCGCGACGGTGGTCGCGTCGTAGCCGAAGGTGGCGCCGAGTTCGCGCGCCGAGCGGAGGATCTGCTCCTTGACCTCGGCCTTCTTGATGTCGCGTAGCGACTCCGGCTGGTGCTTCTGAGGGGATTTGCTCGTCATAAGCGGAAGGTAGCAGCACCCGCATGGGTTTGACCCCCACTAGGCAGCGATTACCTTCTGGGTGTATAACCCTTGTGGGAGTCACCCCCACATGGGGCTGACCGTCGCTACGGGGGTGAGCGAAGACGTGGGTAGCAACCGCAGGTGGGCGTCAGCGGCTGATGGCGCGGGCGGAGTCGTGCCCGCGGGAACCGATCGCCGCCGGACCGGGGCGGATCGAGCCCCTGACAGCCGGCCCGGTCGGCCGCACCGCGCATAGGCGCGAGGAGGTCCTCCGTCCAGCACGGGGACCCCGCCGGAAATCGGTGTCCAGGGGCAATCCCCTTCCGGGTCGACGGTGATACCGGAAGCCGGGCCTGACGGACCGTGAAGAGGCCGTCCGTCGAGGCCGGAACGACGCCCCACCAAACCTTGAGCGGCATTGCCGGTTGTTTCGGCTGCCCATATCCAGTCATGGAGGCGCAAGTGGAAACCAAGCTCAGCGACGAGACGATCAAGCAGGTCACTCTGGAGATCGTCGTCGACGAACTCGAACTCGATGTCGAGCCCGACGAGGTCGACCTGACCGCGAACCTGATCGACGACTACGAGGCGGACTCGCTCGGCCTGATCCAGGTCCTCGCGAGGGTGAACAAGGAACTGGCGATCCGCCTGCCCCGGGAAGAGGTCGGGGAGCTGCGCACCGTGGACGAGATCATCCGGCGGATCATCCAGCTGCGTGCCGCCGAGGAGGCCGTCAATGAAGGCTAGGACTCGTCGGGTGGTCGTCACCGGAATCGGCTGCGTCAGCAGCATCGGCACCGGCGTCGAGAGTTTCACCGAAGGAATCAAGAACGGCCGGAGCGGGATCTCGGAGATCCGCTCCTTCGACAGCAGTGACTTCAGCAGCCACCTGGGCGGCGAAGTGCACGACTTCGTACCGGAATCGATCGTCCGCACGATCGACCCGGACGAGTGGGGCCGGACCGCGCAGATCGCGGCGGCCGCGGCGCGGCTGGCCGCGCAGGACTCGGGCATCGAGTTGACCGAGGAGCTGCGGCTGGCGACCGGGGCGATCATCGGGACGACTAACGGGGAGGCCCCCACGGTCGACACCCTGACCGGCCACTGGCTGGACCACGGCCCCGGCCTCATGGACGCCGGCCTGGTCAGCCAGTTACCCGCCGGCAACATAGCCGCCGCCGTCTCGGTCGAACTCGGCCTCCACGGCGAGACGATGACGATTCCCACGGCCTGTTCGGCGGCCAACTACGCCATCGGCAGCGCCGGCGACAAGATCGCTTCGGGCGAGGCGGACGTCATGTTCGCGGGCGGCGCCGACAGCGTCAACCGCTTCACCCATGCGGGGTTCCTCAGCCTCGGCGCCATCGCCGACGGGGTGGGAAGGCCGTTCGACCGCAACCGGACCGGCATCGTCACGGCCGAGGGCGGTGCGGTGCTCATGCTGGAGGAACTGGAGCACGCCACCAACCGCGGCGCCCACATCTACGCCGAACTCCTCGGGTACGGGCTGTCCTGCGACGCGCACCACATCGTGCACCCGGACGCGGACAGCATCGCGGACTGCATCCGGAAGGCCCACGCGCACTCCGGGATCGATGCGGGCAGCGTCGACTACATCTCCGCCCACGGCACGGGCACGCCGACCAACGACGTCACCGAAGTCACCGCGACGCGCAGCGTCTTCGGTGACGCGCACCCGCCGATGAGCTCCATCAAGTCGATGCTGGGGCACACCATGGGCGCGGCGAGCGGATTCGGTGCCATCGCCTGCTGCAAGGCGATCGAGGATTCCTTCCTGCCGCCGACGATCAACCTCACCGAGGTCGATCCCGAGCTCGGACCCGGCATCGACTTCGTCGCCGGGAAGGCGCGGAGCGCGGACGTGAAGGTCGCCCAGAACCACGGTTTCGCCTTCGGCGGGAACAACGCGATCACGATATTCGGCGCCGTCACGGATCGCCCCGTGGCCGCCGCGACGGGGGAGTCGGTGTGATGAGCCGGACCAGTGCACCTCGGATCACCGACATCTCCGTCCTGTCCGTCGCCGGCCTCGGCATGGACGCGCTGCGGGAGCGCCTGAACGCGCCCGCGGCCGAGGGACTGCCGCAGAACCCGCCGCCGGAGGCGGACGCCGGTGACTACGTCGGGATTCCCGGCCGCGTCTCGGCCGTTCCCTCCTTCGAGATCACCGACTTCGTGCCCAAGAAGGGCACGAAGAACATCGACCGCACCACCGCTCTCGGACTGGCGGTCAGCGCCAGGCTCAAGGGCTCGCTGACCGAGCGGGCCGGAATCACCGACGACTCCTGGCTCTCCACCGGGGTCGCGATGGGCAGCATGGTGGGCAGCCTCCGCAGCAGCATCGAACTGGACTCCCGGGTGATCGAGGGGGCCGGCATCGACCTGGTCAACCCGGCCCAGTTCCCCAACACCACGATGAACTGCTGCGCGAGCCAGATCGCGATCTGGCACCGGTTCAGCGGCCCCAACTCCACCCTGGCCAACGGCAACCTCAGCGCCGTCTCGGCACTGCAGTACGCGGCGCGGCTGATCAGCCGCGGCCACGGGCAGCGGATGCTGGTGGGCGGGGTGGAGGAGCTGTCCCCGCACACGGCCTGGGGCATCCGGTCGAAGAAGATCGTGCACGAGACCGTGCCGGTCAGCGAGGCCGCCGCGGTGTTCGCACTGGAGCCCGAGGGGCTCAGCGAGGCTCCCGCGCTGGCGACCGTACCGGCGTGCGCGGTGGGCTTCGCCCCCGATCGCTCGGCCGCCGGGTACAGCGACGCCCTGCGCCGGGTGGTCACCGGAGTGCTCCGGCAGGCCGGGGTGGAGGGCACCGCCGTCGACCTCGTCCTGCCCGGTTCGGAGGGGACGGTGCTGGCCGCGGCCGAGCAGGCCGCACTGGCCGGGTTCACCGCCGGGCGGGTGGACGTGCGCGAGGCGCTCGGTGAGTGCGGCAGCGCCACCGGGGCCCTCCAGGTCGCGGCCGCCCTGGCGGTCGGACGGCCCGGCGACACGGCGCTGATCACGGGGATCGA
This sequence comes from Kitasatospora sp. NPDC059648, assembly GCF_042734825.1. Taxonomy (NCBI): domain Bacteria; kingdom Bacillati; phylum Actinomycetota; class Actinomycetes; order Kitasatosporales; family Streptomycetaceae; genus Kitasatospora; species Kitasatospora sp. NPDC059648. Next base: position 13,061 of record NZ_JBHWDU010000014.1, read on the forward strand.
CATCTCCGGCGCCGTCGGTGCGGCCGTCCTGCGGATCGGGGCCGGGACATGAGCCCGCGGATCCTGATCGTGGGCGCCGGCCCGGTCGGTCTGTCCGCGGCGGTCTCCCTGCGCCTCCAGGGGCTGCCGGTGACCGTGGTCGACAAGGCCGCCGCCCCGCACACCCACCCGAAGGCCGTGGTGCTGTGGCCCCGCGCGCTGGAGAGCTTCGAACGCCTGGGCGTCGCCGAGCGGTTGGTGGCCGAGGGCCACCGACTCACCGGCCAGCACTACCACTCCAACGGCACCCGCGTCGCCAGCATGACCTTCCGCAGGCTGCGGCACACCAAGTACCCGTACGCACTGGCCATCCCGCAGCACACCACCGAGCGAGTCCTGCGGGATCGCCTGTCCGAGCTCGGCGGCTCGATCCGCACCCACACCGAACTGACCGCGCTGCGGCAGGACGCGGACACGGTGACCACGACGCTGACCGACCTCGACACCGGTGCCGCGCAGGAGGAGACGTACGACTGGGTGATCGGGGCGGACGGGGTCCACAGCTCCGTCCGCTCGGCGATCGGCGTCGAGTTCGTGGGCCAGACCTACGAACAGACCTTCCTCCTCTCGGACGGTCCCTGCGACACCGAGCTCTCCACCGACTCCGCGCACTACTTCATGACCGACACCGGTGTGCTCGTCATGGTGCCGCTCCCGAACGAGCAGTGGCGCGCCTTCATCAGCGCCCCCCGCGAGATCCCGGAGGGCGAGGCGCTGGTCGACACGGTGGCGCGCGTGGTGGACCAGCGGTCGCCAGTCCCGGTCCGGTTCCTCGACGGTCACGTGGCCGGCCGGTTCCGGATCCACCGCAAGGCCGCCGAACACGTCTGGCGGGACAGGGTGTTCCTGGTCGGGGACGCCGCCCACGCGCACAGCCCGGCGGGCGGGCAGGGGATCAACACCGGCGTGGAGGACGCGACCGGCCTCGCGTGGCGCCTCGGCGCGATCTGCCGGAACCCGCGGTCCGCGGCGGAGTCCGGCCGGGTCTTCACCCAGTGGGCGGACGAACGCCACCAGGTCGTCGAGAACGTCCTGCGCGACACCGACCTCCAGACCCGGCTGTGGGGCGTGCGCGGGCTGCGCCGCCGCCTGCGGGACGCGGTGCTGTACGGCGCCGAGCGCACCGGACTGCTCGACCGCGTGGTCATCCCCCGCCAGACCCAGATCGCCCAGCGGTTCAACCCGGGCCCCGGGCAGGGCCGTCCGAAGGCCGTCGGCGTGCTCCGCAGCCACGCCAGGCTGCCGAACGTCGCGATTCCCACGGACACCGCCGGCGGGACGCGCCTGCACGACCTCCTGTCGTTGACCGAGCCGATCGCCATCGAGTTCGACCCCGCGGGTACGGCGGGCCGCCACAGCAAGGTCCGGCAGTCGGTCGCCCAGCGGGCCGGGCTCGACGTCGTGTCACTGACCGGCCCGGCCCTGCGGTCCGCCCTGGGCATCAGCCGGCGCGTCACCTGCGTCGTGCGCCCGGACGGGATCGTGGCCGAAATCGCACCGGAGACCGCTCGCGACAGGGGGGACAGCACCCGATGACCACGGCCGTCAACCGCATCACCCAGGAGCTGGTGCACCGCGCGAACCCGCGGGAGATCCTGGTCTCCCCGCCGAGCTGGGGCGCCGAACACCGGTACCGCACCACGACGGTCACCACCGACATCAGCTCCTACTACCTGGACCACCACGGTCGGCACAGGCTCGACCTGCTGCTGATGACCGAGGCGTGCAGACAAGCGGCGATCAGCGCGGCGCACCGCTTCGAGGGCGTTCCGCTCGGGGTCGCGGCGTTCTTCAACTCCATCGACATCCGGCTGGGCAACGTCGACACCCTGGTGAACTCCACCAAGGAGCTGGTGATCACCACCTCCATGGAGCAGATGAGGCTGCGCGCCGACGGCTCGCCGAAGCAGATCGTCTACTCGCAGGAGGCCGTCGTCAGCGGCTCGAACGAGCCCGTGCTGAACTCGCGGATGGCCGTCCAGGGGGTGCCCAAGGGGCGGTACGCGGACCTGCGCGCCTACCAGCGCAACGGTTCCGCGGCACCGACCACCGCGACGATGCGGGCCGCCTTCCGGCGCCACCGGGACATCGCCGAGCCCGCCCGGGTCGGCCGGACGCAGACGGCCAACGTCGTGCTGGCCGCGCTGGAGCGGACCGCCGACGGGGCCACCGCGCTGCTCGACGCGGACCTGGCCAACACCAGCCTGTTCGACCACGACTACGACCACTACCCCGCGATGGTGCTCATCGAGGCGGGCCGCCAGCTCGCCCTGGCGTGCACCGACCGTCCGGTGGACTGGATCATCAGCGGCTGCCGTGCGGAGTTCCCCGGGTTCGCCGAACTCGACACCCGGACCACTGTCGGCGCCCGCAGGTCCGGCAACCACGTCGAGGTCAGCTGCCGGCAGGACGACCGCGTCGTCACCGGGATGTGGTTCGAGCTGACGTCGATGGCGAGGCGGTCATGACCCGGATCGCGATCTGGAGCGACTTCCGCGGCGTCCTCACCCCCCCACTGGCCGAGGGGGTGCGACGGTTCTGCGAGGGCACGGACTTCACCCCCGCGCAGATCACCCAGTGCCTGCGCGCGATCGGCGAGCGCCACGGCTGCCCGGACGGAATGGCGGTGCTCGACTCCGGCGTCCTCGACGAGCGCCGCTGGACCGGGGAGATCGAGCGCGAGCTGCTCAGCCGCTTCGACGTCTCCGCCGACCTGTCCGACTTCGCCACCCGGTGGTGGAGCGACCGGCGGCTCGACGAGGACTGGGTGGCGGCCCTGCGGAAGTGGCGGGCGGCCGGCGCCTTCGTCGGGCTGATGTCCAACCTGCCGGTCGAGTGGCGGGGGCACCTGGCCGCCTTCCCCGCCGTCGCGGACGGCTTCGACGACGTCGTGCTGTCCTGCGACGTCGGCACGCGCAAACCCGAAACCCGGATATTCCGTCTCGCCGAGGCCCGTTCGGGCCTGGCCCCCCGGTTCAACGTCCTGGTCGACGACCTGCCGGGCAACGTCGCAGGCGCCCAGCGGGCGGGCTGGGGCGGCGTGCTCTCCGGCGGGGACGCGACCACATCCGCGATCGCGCTCATCGACTCGATGATCAGCGGTTCCGCGGCGATCTGTGAAGGAGTGTCGCGATGAGCTCGCGATCGGCATTTGTCACCGGGGCCAACCGGGGCATCGGTGAGGCCATCGCCAGGGACCTGGCCGAGCGCGGGTACCGCGTGGTCGGCACCTACCGCAGCAGCCGCCCCGAGGTGGACGGCGTCTCGTTCGTCCACTGCGACGTCCGCGACCCCGAGTCGGTGGCCTCGGCGGTCCGCGAGGCCCGGGAGGTGCTCGGCGAGATCGACATCGTCGTCAGCAGCGCGGGCATCACCCAGGACGGGCTGCTGATCACCCAGAACGCCGACGACGTGGCCGGCGTGCTGGACACCAACCTCACGGGCGCCTTCAACGTCGTCCGCGAGGCCGTGTCCGACATGATGTCGAACAAGTGGGGCCGGATCGTGTTCGTCTCCTCGGTCATGGGCCTGTGGGGCTCGCCGGGGCAGACCAGCTACTCCGCCTCCAAGAGTGGGCTGATCGGCCTGACCCGCTCCCTCGCCTGGGAACTGGGGCGGGCGCGCATCACGGCCAACGCCGTCCTGCCCGGCCTCATCGAGACCGAGATGATCGCCGGTCTGACGGACCGCCGGCGCGACCAGGTGGTCTCCCAGACCCCGCTGCGCCGCACCGGAACACCCGAGGAAGTGGCCGCTCTGGTCGGCTTCCTGGTCTCCGACGAGGCCGGGTTCATCACCGGGGCCTCGATCCCCATCGGGGGCGGCATCGGGATGGGCGTGTGACCCGCCCGCCCGCCCCGCCCGCGGCAACCGAAGACGCGAAGAACCACCGAAAGGAATCCCCAGTCATGGACGCAGCCCTGACCACCTCGTTCCGCCCCTGGCGCGAGGAGTACGTGACCCTCCCCGTGTCGAAGGGGGCCGGCACGGACGCCTCGATCGGCCTCCTGAAGATCGGCAACCCGCACGCCTCCACGGTCGTGCTGTTCCTCGGCGGCAAGGAGGGCACGGCCGCCGGCTTCACCGCCCTGGGCCGCAGTGTCGCCGCGGTCGCGCCCGACCTGCAGTTCTGGGCCATGGACCGGCGCGAGGTGTTCCTCGCCGATACCTCCCGGGCCGAGGCGCCCCTGGACCAGGCCGTGGCCTACTACCTCGACGGCGGCTACCGGCGCCCGGACGCGGCCCGGTTCGGCGAGTACGCCGAGTGGGGGCTGCAGGTCCTGGTCGACGACATCCGGGTGGCGGTCGCCGCGGCCGCCGAGGGCGGGCGCAAGGTCCTGCTCGCGGGGCACTCCGTGGGTTCCGCCGAGGCCGTGCACTACGCGACCTGGGACTTCGACGGAGTCGGCGGCCACCGGAGCATCGACGGCCTGATCCTGGTCGACGGCGGTGCGCTCAACGCCTTCCGCGGCGCCGGCATGGAGTTCGGCATCGACCTCGCCACCGCACAGGGCTGGCTGGCCGGCATCCGCTCGGGCGGCGTGTTCGAGACCGACACCTCGACGTCGGCCACCCTCGGCTTCGACGGCCCGCCGGAGACCGCCGCGCTGTTCTACAAGCTGGCGGCCCGGGCGGTGCTGGAGCAGCCCACCGCCGTCTCGCCGCTGGCCGCCCGCCTGCCGGAGCGGTACCCCGTGCCGGCCTCGGCCACCAACCACGAGGTCTTCGCCGCCCTGGTCAACCTGGGCAACGCCAAGCCGGGCTACGGCGTGACGGCCGGGCGCTTCGAGGGCGGCGCCTGGGTGCAGGACGGCCCGACCCGGCTCGGTGTCGTCGCCCACGCCCACGCGCTCGGCGCGGGCGGGTTCCAGTGGCACACGCTGAACCGCACCCTGCTCGACCTGATCGCCGCGGACCCGCTGCGGCCGAACGAGATCACCGAGCTGCTCGGCCTGCGCGGCCTGCACGCCGAGGAGATCGACGTCCCGGTACTGGCCTACGCCTCCGCGTTCACCAACGGCTCCTCGCTGGAGGCCGCGAAGGAACTCGCCCAGATGTCGGCCATCAGCCGTCTCGACCTCGTCGAGGACAAGGCCCTGAGCCACCACGACGTCCTCTTCGCCGACCTGCCCGCCAACTCCCTCGTGCGTGCCATCGCCTCGTTCGCGGGCTCGCTCGCCGCGTAGGCCAAGACCTCACAGACAGGAAGTCCAACAGTGACCAGCACGGAGTCCGTCATCCACACGGGCACCGCCGACACCCGCGAACGCCGCACACCGTCCTGGTCGGTGCTCGCGGTGGCCGCGGTGGCAGTCGTGATCGTGCCCCTCGGAGTCAGCGGCACGCCGCTCCTGCTACCGGGGATCGGCACCGACCTGGGCGGTGGCCTGGCCCCGCTCCAATGGGTGGTCAACGCCTACAACGTGGCCGCGGCGAGCACCATGCTCGCCACCGGCGTGCTCGCCGACCAGTACGGCAGGCGCCGGGTCTTCCGCCTCGGCGCCGGGATGTACCTGGTCTCCCTGCTGGTCACCGTCCTGGCCCAGAGCACCCTGGTGATCGACGTGGCCAGGGCCGCCGCCGGGATCGGGGCCGGCGCCATCGTGACGTCGATGACCGCCATCGTGGCCAACGCGTTCGACGGCCCGGCCCGGGCCAAGGCCTTCGGGCTGGTCGGTGTGGTGATCGGCGCCGGGCTCGCGCTCGGGCCGACCATCAGCGGCTTCATCGCACAACTCCTGAACTGGCGCGCGGTGTTCGGGTTCCACGCGCTGATCGTGGCGGCGGGACTGCTCGGTTCCCTGGTGCTGACCGAGTCCCGCAGCAAGGGCGGCAACCGCTTCGACTTCCTCGGGGCGGGCCTGTTCACCGCCGCGCTGCTGCTGCTCACGATCGGCACGATCGAGGGCCCGCAGTCGGGGTGGGCGGACGTGCGCACCATCGCCCTGTTCGCGGGCGCGGTGCTGACCTTCGTCCTGTTCGTCCTCCACGAGCGGCGCACGAGCAACCCGATGTTCGAGCTGGGCCTCTTCGCCGACCGCCAGTTCCTCACGGTGAACCTGGTCAACATCGAGTTCGCGTTCGGCTTCATCGGCCTGCTCCTGCTGCTCCCCGCCTTCCTGTTCAGCGTGAGCGGGCTGGGCAACGGGGCGGCCGGCCTGCGGATCCTGCTGCTGACCGTGCCCATCTTCCTGGTGCCGATGGTGTCCGGCCGGCTGAGCGCCGCGGGCGTGCCGCTGCGGCTGATCCTGGTCGGCGGCCTCACCTTGATCGGCCTCGGCGCGTTCGGGCTGACCTTCGTCGAGGGCGACAGCGCGCTGTGGGCGCTGGCGGTCCCGCTGGCCGTCACCGGCGCCGGGGTCGGGGTGCTCAACGGCGTCATGGACGGCGCGGCGGTCGGCTCCGTGCCGAACACCTCGGCGGGCATGGCGGCGGGGATGTTCAACACCATCCGGCTCGCCGCGGAGTCCCTCGCCTCCGTGGTCGTCGTCGCCCTGGTCGCGTCGTTCGTCAACACCCGGCTCGCGGACGCGTCCCTGCCCTCGGACCTGAACGCCGCCAAGGCGGCGGACGAGTTGGCCGCGGGCGACGTCAAGCAGCTCTTCGCGCAGCACCCGGACCAGGTCCCCACCCTCGCCTCGGCGCACGCCTCGGCGTTCCACCAGGTGATGTGGATCTCGGTGGTGCTCGCCGCGCTGTCGGTGGTGGCCGTGCTGGTGCTACTGCGCCGCCAGGACGGCAAGAGGTGACCGCCGCACGGCAGTTGCCGCTGTCCGCGGTGGACGCGGTCGAGGTGCGGGAGGGCGGGTTCCTCGGGCGCAAGCGAGTGCGCGCCGACGACCCCTACCTGGCCGGGCACTTCCCGTCGCTGACGGTCTACCCCGGAGTGTTCCTGATCGAGGGCGTGCAGCAGATGCTCGAACTCCACCTGGACGGCGCACCCGGGGGAATCGAACTGCTCTCCGTCGAGTCGGCCCGGTTCAGCCTGCCGGTCCTGGCGGGGGAGGAGGTGCTGTTCGACACGCGGGTCACCGGAGAGCGCCCGCTGCTGTCGACCGCGACGACCTGCACCGTCGACGGCCGACGGTGTGCCCGGATCGCCGCGACCTGGAGGTGCACGTCATGACCGAGTACCCGGACCCGGCCGACCTGCTGCCGTACGGGCACCCGGCGCTCCACGTCGACCGGATCCTCGCCCACGCGCCGGGCGAGCTGACCGCCGTCAAGGCCGTGTCCCAGCACGAACTCGGCGGTCACGCCGGATCGGCCCGACCGGCCCGGCTCCCCTCGACCCTGGTGCTGGAGTCCTTCCTCCAGGCGTGCGGGCTGCTGGCCGTGCTCGACGCCGAGGAGGGTTCGCGAGACCGGCTGCTGGTGTTCGGGTCGGCCCGCAACCTCCGCTTCGAGGGATCGGTCCGGGCGGGCGAACTCCTCGTGCACTCGGTCCGGCTGCTCGACGCGCACGAGGACACCGCGGTGTTCTCCGGGGTCTCCCGCACCGGTGACGGGCAGCCCGTGCTCACCGTGGAGCGCGCGATCACCCTGAGCCGGCCCCCGGACTCCCTCGCCGCGGCAAGCAGCGCCGACTGACCTGCCGTCCAACGAAAGTGAGGCACCATGTACGACCACGTGATCACCGTGCCGGGTCAGGGGGCGCACCGGCCGGGGATGCTCGACTCCTGGTCGGCGTCGGCACCGTACGCCCGGGAGCTGCTCGCCGAGTGGTCCGAGTCCGCCGGGCTCGACCTGCTGGAGGCCGGCCGTGACGCCGCCGCGATGGCCGACACCGCCGTCGCGCAGCCGCTGATCACGGCGGCGGCGCTGCTGTCGCTGGAGCGGCTGCGGGCCCGGCTGGACGTGGACCCCGCCCGGGTGCTCTACGCCGGGCACTCCGTCGGCGAGCTGGCCGCGGCCGCCGGTGCGGGCTACCTCTCCCCGGGGGCGGCGGTCGCCCTCGCCCGGGAACGCGGGAAGGCCATGTCGGCGGCGTGTGGGACGGCCCCGACCGGCATGGCGGCGTGCATGCCGTCCAAGCGGGACGGCGCGGCGGACGAGGCGATCGTCGACGCGATCCGGGCCGGGGGACTGTCCGTGGCCAACTGGAACGGCAGCCACCAGTTCGTGGCGGCCGGTCCCTCGGCCGCGGTCGAGGCCTTCGGTGCGAACCCGCCGTCCGGCGTGCGGGTGGTCCGGCTGGAGGTGGCTGGGGCCTTCCACACCGAGGCGATGGCTCCGGCCCTGGAGCCGTTCGCCCGCGCCGTCGCCCGGGCGCCGTGGCGGGCGCCGGACTCGGCGATGCTGGGCAACGGTGACGGCGCACTCGTCGCCGGACCGGGCGACCTCCGGCAGCGGCTGGTCGCACAGCTCACCTCGGCCGTCCGGTGGGACCTCTGCGCGGAGTCCATCGCCCGGCACTCCTCGGCACGGACGCTGCACGTCGAGCTGGCGCCCGCGGGGCCGTTGACGAAGCTGGCCGAGCGGGCCCGCCCCTGGATGCGGACGGTGGCCCTGCGTTCGGCGGAGGATCTGGAGGCCGTACCCGCTCTCGCCGGCAGCGGCGCCTGATGGCCCGGCAGGTGGTGCCGGCCGGCCACGAGGACCTGCTGACCCGGCCGCTCTTCTGCCATCTGGGCACCCTCCGGGCGGACGGCGCCCCGCAGGTCAACCCGATGTGGTTCCTGTGGGAGGACGGCGAGTTGTCGTTCAGCACGTCCACCACCCGGGTCAAGTACGCCAACGTCCGGCGGGACGACCGGGTCTCCGTGTCGGTCAACGACCCGGAGCAGCCGTACCGCTACCTGGAGGTCCGGGGCCGGGTGCACCGGATCGTGCCGGACACCGGGGGCGAGTTCTTCCGGCGCCTGGCCGCCCGGTACGGCCGTGAGCTCGACGGGCAGCTTCCTCCGGACGTCCTCACCCGGGTCCGCCTGGTCGTCCGGCCGGAGGCGGCCCGCTACCAGTGACTCCGGGGACCCGGAGGCCGTAGGGCGACTGATCGACCGCATCTGGCGGTGCACCGGCGGTGATCTCCGCGGACGAGGTGTCCGGGAGGTCACCGCCGCTTGCGTCCGGTCGTGCCGAGTTCGTCCGCGGTCTCCCGGCGCGCGGTCCCGGCGCGCCGTCTCAGTGCGCCGTCCAGCCACCGTCGATGGGGAGGCTGGCGCCGGTGATGTAGGCGGCGGGCGGGGTACAGAGCCAGAGGGCGAGTTGGGCGACCTCCTCGGGTTCGATGAGGCGCTTGACCGCGGTGCGGTCGAGCATGACCCGTTCCACGACCTCGTCCTTGGGGATGCCGTGCGCCAGGGCCTGGGCGGTGATCTGCTTCTCCACCAGGGGGGTTCGGACGTAGCCCGGGTTGAGGCAGTTGCTGGTGACGCCGTAGGGGGCGCCCTCCAGGGCCACGGTCTTGCTGAGGCCCTCCAGGGCGTGCTTGGCGGTGACGTACGCGGACTTGAAGGCGCTGGCGCGCAGGCCGTGAACGGAGGAGACGTTGACGATCCGGCCCCACTCCCGCTCGTACATGTGCGGGAGCGTGCGGCGCAGGATGCGGAACGGGGCCTCGACCATGACGCGTTGGATGAGGGTGAAGCGGTCGGCGGGGAACTCGTGCACGGGCGCGACGTGTTGGAGGCCGGCGTTGTTGACCACGATGTCGGCGTCGGCCGGCAGGGCGTCCACGGCCTCGGGATCGGCGAGGTCCGCGACGACCGCGTGCCCGCCGATCCGGTCCGCGAGCTCCCGGGCCGGGCCGGCCGCGAGGTCGACGACGTAGACCCGGGCGCCTGCCCCGGCGAAGGCTTCGGCGCAGGCCCGGCCGATGCCCGAGGCGGCCCCGGTGACCAGGGCCGTGCGGCCGTCGAGCGGGCGGGCAGTAGAGGTGTCCATGGCCGAGAACGGTAGGAATCCGACGGCGCGGCTCCCATGTGGCGGACCGACACAGCAAGCGCGCTGGCCATGGCGTCAACCACTATGAGCGTCGATCGACGGTTCGACCCCGGACGGCCAAACCCATCCTGACCTCGCTTCCCCACAATGGGCGCGGTTGCTTCACCCGTTCGGAGGATTGCTCGGTCAGATCCACCCATAGCGCCCGAATGCTCGCTACATTCACGCCGATTCCCGACAGGGGGCGCCGCCCGGGCGAGCCGAACTGCTGGTGGAGCCCGGTGCGACGTCCGAGAGGTGTTGACTGACATGCCCCAACGGCCTGCAACCGACAGCCCGGCGTACGGACCGCTCGACCCGCTCGGCCAGCGCCGAGGCCCGGTCGGCCGGGGCCTTCCGGACGCCCCCGACGCCCTGACCGCCGACACGCTGACCGGCGACACGCTGACCGGCGACACGCTGACCGGCGACACGCTGGCCGCCGACACGCTGGCCGCCGACGCCCCGACCGCCGACGAGCTGCGGCTGCCCGCGCAGGCCACACCCGCCCGGCACGAAGCCACCGCCGCCCCCGCGACCACCAGCGGCCACGGCAGCCACACCGGCCACTCCGGCCCGACGCCGCAGAACGGCCAGCTCGCCGCCCTGATCGAGGAGGCCGGCTTCTCGCACGCCGGCCTGGCCCGCCGGGTCGACCAGCTCGGCCTGGAGCACGGCCTCGACCTGCGCTACGACAAGACCTCGGTCACCCGCTGGCTGCGCGGACAGCAGCCCCGCGGCGCCACCCCGGCGCTGATCGCCGAGGTCTTCACCCGCCGCCTCGGCCGCCGCCTCACCGCCCAGGACCTCGGCCTGGACGCCTGCGCCCCGGTCTACGCGGGCCTGGAGTTCGCCGAGACCCCGCAGGAGGCGGTGGACATCGTGGCGAGCATGTGGCGCAAGGACAACGGTCCGCAGTCGGAGCTGCGCCGGATCGCCTTCACCCCGGCCGGCCTGGTCGTCCCCAGCCGGGACTGGCTGATCGGCCGCACCGACGAGCGGGTCGCCCGGGACGGCTCCACCCTGGGCCGCCCGGACGCCGCCGGTCCGCCCGGCACCACTCCCGGGGCCCCGGCACCCACCGCCCCGGGCGCACCCACCGCCCCGGGTGCGCCCGGCGCACCGGTCCTGGGCCCGGCGCGCCCCCAGCCCGGCAGCGCCCCGGGCACCCCCGGCGCCCGCAGCACCGCCGGAACCACCGGCACCGCCGCCACCATCGGCCGGGTGCCCACCCAGAGCCGCCGCCCGCCCACCGCCGTCGAACCGCCGTACCCCGACCCGACCCGCGAGGCCCGCCCCGCCCTGCGGGTCGGCCGCGGGGACATCGCCGCCATCCGCGCCGTCGGCGACCTCTTCCGCGCGCTCGACCACGCCTACGGCGGCGGCCACGCCCGCCAGGCGCTCGTCCGCTACCTGGAGAGCGAGGCCGAGCCGATGCTGCGCGGCCGCTACGGCGAGCAGATCGGCCGGGCCCTGTTCGGCGCCGTCGCCGACCTGACCAGGCTGGCCGGCTGGACGTCCTTCGACATCGCCGCTCACGGCCTCGCCCAGCGCTACTTCGTCCAGGCGCTTCGTCTCTCCCAGGCGGCCGGGGACCGCGCGCTCGGCGGCTACGTCCTGGTGACGATGAGCCAGCAGGCCGTCCACCTGGGCCACGGCCGGGAGGCCGTCCAGCTCGCCCGGGTCGCCCAGCAGGGGGTCGGCACCGCCGTCCCGCCGGTGGTCCAGTCGCTGATGCACGCCGCCGAGGCGCGCGGGCACGGCCTGCTGGGTGACGTCCGCTCCTGCACCACGGCGCTGGTACGGGCCGAGCGCTCGCTCGCGGCCTCCCGTACGGGCGACGAACTGCCTTCCTGGGCGCGGTACTTCGACGAGGCCCAGCTCTCCGACGAGTTCGCCCACTGCTACCGCGACCTCCAGCAGTGGCGCACCTCCGCGCAGCACGCCGAGAAGTCGCTGCGGCTGCGCTCGCCCGCCTACGCGCGCAGCCGGATCTTCTGCCGGCTGGTGCTGGCCACCGCCCGGCTCGGCATGGGGGACCTCGACGAGGCCTGCACCATGGCCACCGACGCGCTGCGGGCGGCGGGGGAGATGCGTTCGGCCCGCTCGCTGGAGTACGTCCGGGACTTCCACCGCCGCCTCACCCCGTACCGGGGCAGCCAGGTGGCCCGCGCCTTCGAGGAGACGGCCCGCCAAGCGGGGGTGATCTGAACCGCGCACCCCGCCGGAACCACCCGAAGACGACCGGGCCGGGAGCTCACCGGCTCTCTGTCCGGAGCCGTGGAGCCCGGGGCCCCGGCACGGCACGGCACGCCGTCGGTCCGTCACCCCGGCGGACCGCTCGCGCGTCGGCACGGGCCGGAGCACCTCCCGGCGGACCGCCCGGTGGACACGGCGCTCAGGCCGCCGCCTCCGCCTCCCGCGAACCGGCCGGCAGCCCCAGGTCGCCCAGCACCGCCTGCGCCGCCCGCCGTCCGGAGACCAGCGCGCCCTGCACGGTGCTGCTGTCCCGGTGGTCCCCGGCGACGTACAGCCCGGCCAGCAGCCGCACCGGGCGGCGGAGGTTGTGCGGCGGCGGCATCGCGGGCAGCGCGTCCGGGACGTGCCGCACGCTGAGGAACTGCCAGTCCGCCGTCGAGGTGCCGTACAGCTCGGCGAGCCGGGCCCGGACGGCCGGTTCCAGCCCGGCCGGGCCGCCCGCGTCGAAGGAGCGCCTGCCGAGCACGGTGGTGGCGACCAGCGCCTGACCCGCCGGGGCGTAGGACGGGTGCAGCTCGCTGAGCACCAGCGAGTGCGAGACCAGCGACGGGTGCCCGTTCGGCCGGTCGGCGTCGAGCAGCAGCACGGCCTCGTTCAGCGGGGCCCGGTCGGCGGCGTGGAAGAAGGTGGTGACGGGGTGGAAGTCCGGCAGCCGCAGCCCGGGCAGCAGTCCGGCGGCGGAGCGGGCGTCGGTGGCGACCACCACGGCCTGGGCGCCGATCCGCCCGTGGGCGAGGGTCTCCACGCCGTCGGCACCGATCGAGGTGACCTGCACCCCGGTCCGCACGGTGCCGGCGGGCAGTGCGGCGGCCAGCTGGGCCGGCACGGCCGCGATCCCGTCGGCGGGCAGACAGAGCCGCCCGCGCGCGTACGAGCGCAGCGCCAGATCGGCGATCCGGCTGCTGGTGCCGAGGGCCGGATCGCCGAGCAGGGCGCTGAGCAGCGGCCGCAGGAAGCCGTCGATGCTGCGCGGGGCGAGCCCGTGGCCGGTCAGCGCGCGGGCGGCGGTGGTCTCGGGGCGGGCCTTCAGGCGGCCGGCCGGGGTGCCGGCGATCCGGCCGAGCCAGCTGCCGAGGCGTGCCTTGTCCAGCGGGCTGCCGAGCGGGGCCCGGAGCGCGGCCTGCCGGGCGGCGGTGAGCTGCGGGTCCCCGGCGCGGTAGCGGCGGCCGGCGCTGTGCACGAGTACGCCGGGCGCGAGCGGGCGCAGGTCCAGGCGGTCGAGGTCGAGGGCCCGGCGCAGCTCCGGGAAGGCGGTGTTCAGCAGGTGGCCGCCGTCGTCGAGACGGAAGCCGTCCACTGAGCGGGTGGCCATTCGGCCGCCGATCCGGTCGGTGGTCTCCAGGACCTGAACGGTCAGGCCGTGGCCGGTGAGTGCGCGGGCGGCGGCCAGGCCCGCGAGTCCGGCGCCGACCACGACGACGTCCGGGTCGGACGGTCGGCGGGCGCGGCGGGTGAAGTCGTACGTGGGCACTGGCGTGCTCCCTCCCTGGTCCCGGGGCTCCGGCCGACGCAGGCAGCGGGGTGCCGGGAACGGTCCGAGGAAGGTGATGCCCAGTCAGTGTGAGCATCAGACAAATGCGATGAGCTCGATGCGGGGGTCGGGAGGGGTTGTGCGACACCGGGAGGGGGCGCGGTCACGGACAGTGCGCCGTACGGGCCGGGTTGCCCGGCAGACGGGCGCGCACGGTCACCGGGGGCGTGCGACGCGCCCGTTGTGTGCTCCCGTGCGCCCCCTCCCGGAGCCCCCTCCGACCCCGCCCGGCATATGCCTCTGGCCAGGGCGAATGCCGTAGCGGACCTACGCAGGGCGGTGCGTCACCGCCCCGCGCGCGCGTCCGTCACAGCGCCGCCCGCACCGCCGACTCCAGGTCGGGGTGGGCGAAGCGGAAGCCCGCGTCCAACAGCCGCCGCGGCACCACCCGGTGGCTGCCGACCACCTCGACCGCCAGCTCCCCGAGCACCAGCTTGAGCACGGCCTCCGGCACCGGGAACGGCGTCGGCCGCCGCAGCGCCCGGCCGATCGCCGCGGTCAGCTCCGCGTTGGTGGCCGGCTCGGGCGCGGTGAGGTTGAAGGCGCCGGAGAGGTCCTCCCGGTCGATCAGGAACCGCAGCGCGGCGACCTCGTCGGCCAGTGAGATGTAGCTCCAGTACTGCTGACCGCTGCCGAGCCGCCCGCCCAGGCCCAGCTTGAACAGCGGGAACAGCCGCCCGCCCGCCCCGCCCGCGGCGGAGAGCACCATCCCGGTGCGCGGGTGGACGACCCGGATCCCGGCCCGTTCGGCCGGCCGCGCGGACGCCTCCCACTCCAGGCAGACCTCGGCCAGGAAGTCGTCCCCGGCGGGGGAGTCCTCGTCGACCACCCGGTCGCCGGTCTGCCCGTACCAGCCGACCGCGGAGGCGCTGACCAGCACCCGCGGCGGCTCCTTGAGTGCCGCCAGTGCGACCGCGAGGGTCTCGGTGCCGTACACCCGGCTCTCCCGGATCTCCCGCTTGTAGGAGTCCGACCAGCGCCGGTCGCCGACCCCGGCCCCGGCCAGGTGCGCCACCGCCTCGACCCCGGCGAGCCCGTCCCGGTCGACCTCGCCGAGCAGCGGGTTCCAGCCGATCGCGGTGCTGCCGTCGGGCTGCGGGCCCGTCCTGGAGCGGTGCCGGACCAGCCGGACCACCTCGTGGCCGTCCGCCAGCAGGGAGCGGACGAGCGCCGAACCGATCAATCCCGTGGAGCCTGTGACAGCGATGCGCATGGGCCCATCCTCGCAGTTCTTATCGCCTGTCACCCTTCGCACGCGCCCCGTTAGCATCACGCAGCATGACCCGCAATGACGATCTGACCATCCGCCCGGCCCGGCCCGAGGACGAGCGCGGACTCGCCGAGCTCAACCGCGCCGCCTGGTCCACCCTGTCCGACGTCTCCCCGGAGCCGTCCGCCGAGGAAGGGGTCTTCGACGAGCGGCACACCCCCGACCAGTACCTGCTCGCCGTCCTGGACGGCCGGATCGTCGGCTACGTCCGCCAGGTTCCGCCGACCCCGCTGGCCGCGAACCGGCACGTCCGGCAGATCCAGGGGCTGGCGGTCGACGACACGGTGCGCGGCCGGGGCATCGGCCGGCGGCTGGTCGAAGCGGCCTGCGCGGCGGCCCGGGCCGGCGGCGCCCGCAAACTGACCCTCCGGGTGCTCGGCTGGAACGCCCCGGCCCGTCGGCTGTACGAGAGCTGCGGCTTCGTGGTCGAGGGCTCGTTGGCCGAGGAGTTCCTGATCGACGGCCGCTACGTGGACGACGTCTGGATGGCCCGCCGACTCACCGACTGAACCCCCGCCGGACCCGCCGGAACCCGCCCCGAACGACCTGACGCCCCGTCGGAACGGGCGTCGCAGAGTCGTGACGTACCTGCCCTGTCTGGAGCGGCACGCCGCCGGGTACCGTACGCCCGTGAGCAACTCGACGCCTCCCGGGTGGTACCCGGTCCCCGGTGCGGACGGCGCGCCCGGTCACGAGCGCTGGTGGGACGGCAACGCCTGGACCAGCGAGGTCCGGCCGCTCCAGGGCGGCGCCGGGCAGGTCGCCGACGCGCCGACCCAGACCTGGCAGCCCTCCGCCCCGCAGCAGCAGCCCGGCTACGGCTACCCGGCGCCGAGCGGCTCACCCGCCCCCGGCTACGGCTACCCGGTCCAGGACGCGGCCCAGGCCCCCGGCTACGGCTACCCCGGCCAGGCACCGTACCCGGGCCAGTCGCCGTACCCCGGCCAGGAGGGCTACCCGGGCGCCGTCTACGGCTACCCGCCGCCGGCCGGCCCCGGGCGCAGCAGGACCGGCGTGATCGTCGGCGTCGGCGTCGCCGTGCTGGTGGTGGGCGGGATCATCGCCGGGCTGGTGCTCGGCAACGGCGGGGACCCGAAGGCGGGCCCGACCCCGGACCCCACGGTCACCGTCACCCGGAGCGACAGCCCCTCGCCGAGCCCCACCCCGACCCGGAAGACCCCGGCCCCCAAGCCCGTCCCGTCCCTCAAGAGCACCGTGCCGGACCCGCAGCACGCGATCAGCGTCCCGGTGTTCGACGGCTGGGACGCGGCGGCCAACTCCGCGCACTCCACGGTCTACCTCGGCAGCGGCCGCTACACGTGCGCCGACGGCAACTCCTGCATCCGCGGCCAGTTCTCGATCGAGAAGGACACCGCCCAGGGCGACACCCCCAAGGCCGCCGCCGACGCCGCGATGCCGGCCTACGCCGGGACGATCTTCAGCGGGATCTCCTCCCACACCGACTCCGGCTCCGGCTACGTCAGCGTCGCCGGCGTGCTCGGCTACGCCACCCGCTGGCACGTCCGCACCTCGGACGGCACCCAGGGCTACGTGCTGCTGGCCGCCGTCCCGGCCAAGGGCGGCGGCTACGTGGTGTTCGAGGGCGGCGTGGACGACGACCCGGCCGCGCCGGACGCCTCGGTGCTGGACCAGATCCTCAAGGGCATCAAGCAGGACAGCTCCTCCGGCAGCAGCACCTGAGCCGCTACTGGTCCCCGTAGCGTTCCCAGAGCTTGGGGAAGCGTTTCGCCATGACGTCCGGGTCCTCGAAGTCCAGCGGGGTCCCGGACGGCCGCCCCGCCTCCCGCCCGCCGACGTCCGGCAGCGGCAGGCCGGTCAGCTGCTCGTACGCCTCGTCGGCGGCGTAGCCGAGGTCCTCGGCCTCGCCGTCCTCCTCCTCGTCGAACTCCGGCAGCAGGTCCGCCAGGTCGTCCGGTTCGGCGAGCCCGCCCTCGAAGACCTCCCGGCCCTGGCCGATCAGCCAGCAGCGGAAGTAGTCGAAGGTCTCCTCGGAGGCACCGTCCAGCAGCAGGTGGGCGGCGCCCCACAGGTCGTGGCGGTAGGCGCGCTGGAACCGGGCCTCGAACAGCCGGGCGAAGTCGATCACGTCGTCCGGGGTCAGCTGGACCAGGCGCTCCACCAGCCGCTCGGCCTGTTCGTCGGGATCGCCCGCGGCGGCCTCCCAGGTGTCGTCGATGATCTGCCAGAAGTCGGTCTCGTCCATCACGGCTCAAGCATCCCTGTTCCGCCGCCTCCGCGCATGCCATGACCCGGCGGAAAGCGCATCCGGAAAGCCGGGAGCCCCGCGCCGTCCGGGGACGACGCGGGGCTCCCGGGCCGGGACGCCTTACAGGCCGAGCTCGACCTCGAACTCGCCGGCCTCCAGGATCTCCTTGACCGCGACCAGGTAGCGGGCGGCGTCGGCGCCGTCCACCAGGCGGTGGTCGTAGGAGAGCGACAGGTAGGTCATGTCACGGATGCCGATGGCGGTGCCGCCGTCGGCCTCGATGACCACCGGGCGCTTGACGGTGGCGCCGATGCCCAGGATGGCGGCCTGGTTCGGCGGCACGATCACCGTGTCGAACAGCGCACCGCGCGAGCCGGTGTTGCTGATGGTGAAGGTGGCGCCGGACAGCTCGTCCGGGGTGATCTTGCTGTCGCGGACCTTGGCGGCCAGCTCGGCGGTCTTCTTCGAGATGCCGGCGATGTTGAGGTCGCCCGCCCCCTTGATGACCGGGGTCATCAGACCCTTCTCGGAGTCCACGGCGATGCCGATGTTCTCCGAGTCGAAGTAGGTGATGGTGCCCTCGGCCTCGTTGATCCGCGCGTTGACGACCGCGTGGACCTTCAGCGCCTGGGCGGCGGCCTTGACGAAGAACGGCATCGGGGAGAGCTTGACGCCCTCGCGGGCGAGGAAGCCGTCCTTGGCCTTGGCGCGCAGCGACATGATCTTGGTGACGTCCACCTCGACCACGCTGGTCAGCTGCGCCTGCTCGTGCAGGGCCTTCATCATGTTGTCGCCGATGACCTTGCGCATGCGGGTCATCTTGACCGTCTGGCCGCGCAGGGCGGACGGCGCGGCGGCGGCCTTCGGCGCGGCGGCCGGGGCGGCAGCGGCGGCCGGGGCCGGAGCGGCCTTGGCGGCCTCCGCGGCGGCGATGACGTCCTGCTTGCGGATGCGGCCGCCGACGCCGGTGCCGGCGACGGAGGACAGCTCGACACCGTGCTCGGCGGCGAGCTTGCGCACCAGCGGGGTGACGTAGGCGTCACCGTTGTCGGCCACCGGGGCAGCCGGGGCAGCCGGGGTGGCGACGGGGGCCGGGGCGGCGACCGGGGCAGCCGGGGCGGCGACCGGGGCCGGGGCCGGAGCGGCCGGAGCCGGAGCGGCAGCCGGGGCCGGAGCGGCCGGAGCAGCGGCCGGAGCCGGAGCGGCAGCCGGGGCCGGGGCAGCGGCCGGAGCCGGAGCGGCAGCCGGGGCCGGGGCGGCAGCGGCGGCACCCGGGGCACCGATCAGCGCGAGCTGGGCACCGACCTCGGCGGTCTCGTCCTCGCCGACCAGGATCTTGACGACGACACCGGCGACCGGCGACGGGATCTCGGTGTCGACCTTGTCGGTCGAGACCTCCAGCAGCGGCTCGTCGACCTCGACCGTCTCACCCTCGGCCTTCAGCCAGCGGGTGACGGTGCCCTCGGTGACCGACTCGCCGAGGGCGGGCAGCAGCACCGGGGTGGCGTCGCCGGCCGGAGCCGCCGGCGCGGCAGCCGGAGCAGCCGGGGCCTCGGCGGCCGGAGCCGGAGCGGCAACCGGGGCGGCCGGAGCGGCCTCGGCGGCCGGAGCGGCGGCAGCGGCCGGGGCGCCCGAGCCGTCGTCGATGACCGCCAGCTCGGCGCCGACCTCGACGGTCTCGTCCTCGCCGACCTTGATCGAGGAGAGGATGCCGGAAGCCGGGGCCGGGATCTCGGTGTCGACCTTGTCGGTCGACACTTCGAGCAGCGGCTCGTCGACCTCGACACGCTCACCCTCGGCCTTCAGCCAACGGGTGACGGTGCCCTCGGAAACGCTCTCGCCCAGCGCGGGCAGTGTTACTGAGACCGCCATGGTTTCAGCGACTCCTATCAAGTCTTGCGTACGGGAAGTACTGGAAACGGGGGGTGGTGGGCGCGATCAGTCGTGCGCGTGCAGCGGCTTGCCGGCCAGCGCCAGGTGCGCCTCGCCCAGGGCCTCGGACTGGGTCGGGTGGGCGTGGATGAGCTGCGCGACCTCGGCCGGCAGGGCCTCCCAGTTGTAGATCAGCTGGGCTTCGCCGACCTGCTCGCCCATGCGGGCGCCGACCATGTGGACGCCGACCACGGCGCCGTCCTTGACCTGGACGAGCTTGATCTCGCCGGCGGTCTTCAGGATCTTGCTCTTGCCGTTGCCGGCCAGGTTGTACTTCAGGGTGACGACCTTCTCCTTGCCGTACAGCTCGACGGCCTTGGCCTCGGAGATGCCGACGGAGGCGACCTCCGGGTTGGAGTAGGTCACGCGCGGGACGCCGTCGTAGTCGATCGGCATCGGCTTGAGGCCTGCCAGGCGCTCGGCGACCAGGATGCCCTCGGCGAAGCCGACGTGGGCGAGCTGCAGGGTCGGGGCGAGGTCGCCGACGGCCGAGATGGTGGGCACGTTGGTGCGCATGTACTCGTCGACCAGGACGTAGCCGCGGTCCATCGCGACGCCGTTCTCCTCGTAGCCGAGGCCAGCCGAGACCGGGCCGCGGCCGATGGCGACGAGCAGCAGGTCGGCGTCGATCTGCTTGCCGTTCTCGGTGGAGACGCGGACACCGGTCTCGGTGTACTCCACGCCCGAGAAGCGGGCCTTCAGCTCGAACTTGATGCCGCGCTTGCGGAAGGCGCGCTCCAGCAGCTTGGAGGAGTTCTCGTCCTCCAGCGGGACGAGGTGCGGCAGCGCCTCGACAATGGTGACGTCGACGCCGAAGGACTTCCAGACCGAGGCGAACTCGACGCCGATGACGCCGCCGCCCAGGATGACGGCCGACTTCGGGATCCGGTCGAGCTTGAGGGCGTGGTCCGAGGAGATCACGCGGTTGCCGTCGATCTCCAGGCCCGGAATCGAGCGCGGCACCGAACCGGTGGCCAGGACGATGTGGCGGCCTTCGATGCGCTGGCCGTTCACGTCCACCGAGGTCTGCGAGGAGAGCTTGCCCTCGCCCTGGACGAAGGTCACCTTGCGGGAGGCCACCAGGCCCTGCAGGCCCTTGTACAGGCCGGCGATGACGTCGTCCTTGTACTTGTGGACGCCGTTGATGTCGATGCCCTGGAAGGTGGCCAGAACGCCGAACTCGGCGGCCTCCTTCGTCTCGTCCGCGATCTCGGCGGCGTGCAGCAGAGCCTTGGTCGGGATGCAGCCGCGGTGCAGGCAGGTGCCGCCCAGCTCACCCTTCTCGACCAGGGCAACGCTCAGACCCAGCTGAGCGGCGCGGAGCGCCGCGGCGTAACCGCCGCTTCCGCCTCCGAGAATGACTACGTCGAAAACGGTGCTGGCGTCGTTCGCCACGTCACGTCCTCCATGCAATGGGGTGGGTCGCCGGGCCGGTCGCGGTCCGGTGGGTCGGAAGCCCTTGTGGGGCGCCCAGTCGTGCCGGAAATACATCTTCGCACTTGTTCGCGGTGGCTGATGTCCGGGTCCGCCCCAGGGGTGTCCCGAGGAGCGGTCACCGGGGCGGGAACACCCCCGACGGAAGGGCATCATCGCAGCTCAGAGCTGTATTGACAGCCGCCGGACGGGCGTCTTCCGCCCGCTGTGCGGCCACCTCTTCCGCACTGCGGAACAAAGTTTCGCCCGTGGCGAACAGAGGTGCGGTGGGCCGTCCTCGTCTACTCGCAGGTAACCAGCGCGGGAACGCCGACGGGGGCCCGGCGCGTGTGCGCCGGGCCCCCGTCGGGGCTCAGGTCCGCAAGGACCGGGGCCACGATCAGGCCGACCGATCGGGCCCGCGGATCAGGCCTTGCCGTTGGCCGCGGTCTGCTCCGCGAATCGGACCAGGGTGCGCACCGCGCTCGCGGTGCCGCCCTTCGGGGTGTAGCCGAACGGGGCGCTCTCGTGGAACGCCGGGCCGGCGATGTCCAGGTGCGCCCAGTCGATGCCCTCGGCCACGAACTCCTGGAGGAACAGGCCGGCCACCAGGCCGCCGCCCATCCGCTCGCCCATGTTGGCCAGGTCGGCGATGGTCGAGTCGGTCATGCCCTTCTTGAGCTCGGCCGGCAGCGGCATCGGCCAGGACTGCTCGCCGACCTCGCCCGCCAGGGCGTGCAGGTTCTCGCGCAGCTCGTCGCTGTTGGCCATCACGCCGAAGGTGCGGGTGCCCAGGGCCAGCACCATGGCGCCGGTCAGGGTCGCCACGTCGACGATGACGTCCGGGTTGTCCTCGCCGGCCTTCACGATCGCGTCGGCCAGCACCAGGCGGCCCTCGGCGTCCGTGTTCAGGACCTCGACGGTCTTGCCGCCGTACATGCGCAGCACGTCACCCGGGCGGGTGGCCGAGCCGGACGGCATGTTCTCGGCCAGCGCCAGCCAGGCGGTCACGTTGACGGTCAGGCCCAGGCGCTTGGCGGCCACCACGGCGGCGAACACGGCGGCGGCGCCGGCCATGTCGCACTTCATGGTCTCGTTGTGGCCGGCCGGCTTCAGCGAGATGCCGCCCGAGTCGTAGGTGATGCCCTTGCCGACGAAGGCCAGCGAGGCCTTCGCCTTCGGGTGGGTGTAGGCCACCTTCACCAGCCGCGGCGGGTTGGCCGAGCCGTTGCCGACGCCCAGCAGGCCGCCGAAGCCGCCCTTGGTCAGCGCCTTCTCGTCCAGCACCTCGACCTTGAGGCCGTGCTCCTTGCCGGCCGCCTGGGCGATCGCGGCGAAGCTCTTCGGGGTCAGGTCGTTCGGGGCGGTGTTGACCAGGTCGCGGGCGCGGTTCATCTCCTCGCCGATCGCGGTGGCCCGCTCCACGGCGGCCTTGGCGTCCTTGCTGCCCTTGCGGACGGTCAGCACGACCAGCTCGCCGACGGGCTCCTTGCCGTTGCCGTTGCCCTTGTAGGTGCCGAAGGCGTACGAGCCGAGCAGGCCGCCCAGCGCGACCGCCTCGACCTCCTCCGCGGACTCGGCCGGCAGGGCCAGCGCGGCCTTCTTGACGCCGGCCAGGGTGCGGGCGGCGGCACCGGCGGCGCGGCGCAGCGCCTCCAGCCCGTAACCGTCCTCGGCCGCCTCGCCGAGGCCGACCGCGAGCACGAGCGCGGCCTTCAGGCCCGCGGGGGAGGCCACCTTGACGGTCTCGCCCTCGGCGCCGGTCGCGCCCAGGGTGCCGAGGACCTCGGCCAGCTTGCCCTCGAACGCCTCGTTCACGGCCTCGGCGCCGGGGGCCAGCACAACGCCCTTGGGGCCCTTAGCGACACCGACCACCAGGGCGTCCGCACGCAACGAGGCGGCGGAGGAGGTGCTCACAGACAATGCAGTCACGTAATGCGTCCTGTTCTTTCGCGGTCCACGGCCGGTGGCGGCGTGACTGCCGCACCGGCGCAGCCCGCCGTCGCAGGCCGTCCGCCGACGGGCCCTGCGGTTCCGGGCCCCCTGGCGCGCGCGTCCGCCGACAGCGGCCGCGCACACCAGAGGCCCCGGCTCCTCGGTGCTCGCCGGGCGGGCAGGACCTGCCACGGTGCAGGGCTGCGGTGCTTCACGCATGGTAGTCCGCATGGTGGGATCACGCGCCGCCCGGTGTCAGCCGAGCAACGCCAGGGCGAACAGCGTCCCGGTCGCGGCGGTCTCCGCCATGGCGCCGAGCACGTCCCCGGTGATCCCGCGGAACCGGCGGACGCACCGTCCGAGCAGCAGTCCGGCGCAGCCGGTGCCGGCCACAACGGCCAGCGGCAGCCGCAGGGCTGACCACCCGTCGAACGATCCGCCCGCGGCCAGGGCGAGCGCCGCGAGGGCCGTCCCGGCGGCGGCCCCGACGGGCGGGACGGTGCCCGCCACCATCGCCCCGAGCCCGCCCGGGCGGGCGGCCGGCACCGACCGCAGGCAGCCCCAGGCGAGCGCGCACCGGGCGGCCACCGCCGAGGCGAGCACCGCGAGCGCGCCGCGAAGCACCGAGTGCCCGAACTGGCCGTCCAGGGCGGCGACCTGTGCCAGCAGCACCAGGAGCAGGGTCAGGACGCCGAACGGCCCGATGTCGGACTGCTTCATGATCCGCAGTGCGTCCTCGGCGGGCTTGCCGCTGCCCAGCCCGTCGGCGACGTCCGCCAGACCGTCCAGGTGCAGGCCCCTGGTCAACGCGGCCAGCGTTCCCACCGCCGTCACCGCCCCGAGCAGCCCGCCCGCCCGCCAGGTCACCAGCGCCCCCGCCCCTGCCGCGATCCCGCCCAGCACGACGCCGACCACCGGGGCCGCCGTCATCGCCCGGCCCCCCGCCGCCCGGTCCCACCGCTCCACCCGCACCCGCAGCACCGACAGCGTCCCGAACGCGAACCGCAGCCCCTGGCCCCACGCCACCCGCTCGCCGCCGTCGGCCATCACTCCCACTCCTTCACCACACCGCACCCCACAACAGAAGACCCCGGGCCCCGCACCACCCGAAGGCCGTGCCCTCCCCGGACAAGCAGAATCCCCGCGCCCCGGGAAGGGGCGCGGGGAACCGCGCGGGGCGGAAGGCCACGGGCCCGAGGCCCGAACGCCGACGCCCGGCCGCCGGACCGTTCGACCTCCCGGCCGCTACAGCCGTCGCAGCAGGTCGGCCGCCGAGGGCAGCTTCGGCTGCTCCTTCGGCGCCGACGGCACGAACGGCCGCGGCGCCTCCTCGGCGAGCGCGTCGCCCGCCGCCTGGAGCAGCGGCAGCGCGAGCACCGCGCCGACGCCCTCGCCCATGGTGACCTCCTGGTCCTGCAACGGCGTCAGGGTCAGCCGGTCGTACGCCTTCGCCTGGGCCGGCTCGCCGCTGGACTGTCCGGCCCGCCACCACTCCGGTGCCCGGAAGGCGATCCGCTGCGCGACCAGCGCGCAGGCCGAGGAGACCACGCCGTCGAGCACCACCGGCAGCCGTCGGACGGCCGCCTGCAGCAGGAAGCCGGTGATGGCGGCGAAGTCCGCCCCGCCGGTGGCGCCGAGCAGCGCCAGCTGGTCGCCGAGCACCGGCCGGGCCCGCCGCAGCGAGTCCCGGATGGTGGCGCACTTGACCATCCACACCCGGTCGTCGATGCCCGAGCCGCGTCCGCAGACCGCGGCCGCGTCCGTCCCGCACAGCGCGCCGACCAGGACCGCGGCCACCGTGGTGGAGCCGACCCCGAGGTCGCCGAGCAGAACCAGGTCGGTGCCGGAGTCGGCCTCCTCGTCGGCCACGGCCATGCCGGCCCGGAAGGCCCGTACGGTCTCCTCCGGGGTGAGCGCGTCCTCGACGTCGATCCGGCCGGAGCCGCGGCGGATCCGGTGGGCGACCACCTCGTCCGGGAAGTCCGCGGGGTCGGCGTCCACCGCGACGTCGACCACCCGCAGGCCCGCGCCGTAGCGCGCGGCCAGCCGGGCGACCGGCGCGCTGCCGTCGAGCACCGCCCGTACCCGGGCCGCGGTGCCGCCCTGGGCGGGCAGCCGGGAGACCCCGAGCGTGGCCACGCCGTGGTCGGCGGCGAACAGCAGCACCTTGGGCGCCGAGACCGGCCGCACGGGGGAGCGCCCCTGCACGGACGAGAGCCAGCTGCCCAGCTCCTCCAGCTTGCCGAGGCCGCCGCGCGGCCGCCCGGCCTCCTGCCAGCGTTCCTCGGCGGCGCGCCGGGCGCTGTCGTCGGGGCGCTCGACGAGCGAGGAGAACGCGTCGAGATCCACGGTCTTGTCCATATATCCGTTTCTCGCTCACAGCGCAGGATGCGCGAGGTACATTCGGGGGTCTGCCCCAGGCAGCGGTCAGGCTTGGCCGTCACGGGACTGCGCAAGCGGTCGAGTGAGAAGCCGCCTCGCTCGCTGAGGCGGAGGAGTCACCGTCGGGAAGGCTACACGCCAACCGATTTGATGGTCAGGACTTGTCCGGCCACGACCAGCAGTACCCGGTCCGCGGTGTCCGCCACCGCCATGTTCAGCCGTCCGAGAGCGTCTCGGAACCGGCGGCCGGCGGCGGTCGCCGGGACGACGCCCATGCCGACCTCGTTGCTCACCGCGACGACGGTGCGCGAGGTGGCCGCCCAGGCCGCGGCCAGCGCCCGGCAGCGGCGCTGCACCGCCTCCTCGGCCCCGTCGGCCCACGCCCCGTCGTCCCAGGCGTCGCAGTCGTCCATCACGGAGGTCAACCACAGCGCCAGGCAGTCGATCAGCACCGGCGCCGGGTCGGCGGTGTCGGCGAGCACGGCCTCCAACTCGCAGGTCTCGGCGGTGCGCCAGCTGTCCGGCCGGCGGTCCCGGTGCAGCGCGATCCGCTGGGCCCACTCGGCGTCGCCGTCCCGGGTGCCGCCGGTGGCCACGTACAGGACGTCCGGCCGGTCGGCGAGCAGCTGCTCGGCGCGGGTGGATTTGCCGGAGCGCGCGCCGCCGAGCAGCAGCGTGCGGGAGAGCGGGGGGTGGGTCACCATGGCGACCATCCTGCCGGACAGGCATACGGAAGATCGGGCCGGGCAAGCTATGGTGCGCAGCACACAAGGCAGCGTCAGTGGTGGGAGGAGCCGGGCATGGTCTGGACGTGGCGGTACGAGAAGGCGGACGGCAGCGCGGTGACGTCGAGCCTCGGCCAGGAGGAGTTCGCCGGCCAGGGCGACGCCGAGACCTGGATCGGGGAGACCTGGAAGCAGCTCGCCGAGGAGGGCGTGGACACCGCGGTCCTGCTGGAGGACGGCGGCAAGGTCTACGCGATGAGCCTGCACGAGGGCTGAGCCCCCGGGGCCCCGGCCCTACTTCGCCCCGATCACGTGCAGCAGCGCCGCGATCCGCCGGTACGGGTCGGTGCGGCCGGCCCGGTCCTCGGCCTCCAGCAGCTGGGCCAGCTGCCGCCCGTCCACCGGCGGGGCGGCGTCGTCGGGCGCGTTGTCGGTGAAGACCCGGACGCCGTACCAGTGCCGCAGCGGCACCGACACCTCGGAGAGGGTGACGGACAGGTCGGCGAGCCGGTCGGCGCGGGCGGCCAGCCCGAGCCGGTTGTAGTACCGGTCGCTCTCGAAGGCGTGCAGGGCGGCCCGCCAGTCCCCGGCGGCGGCGGGCCGCAGCGCGAGCGCGTCGCGGTTGCGGACCAGCAGCGAGAGCAGCCCGCCGGGCGCCAGCAGCCGGGCCAGCGAGGCGATCATCGGGTCCGGGTCGGGCAGGTACATCAGGACGCCGTGGCAGAGCACCACGTCGAAGCTGCGCGGGCCGAACCAGCGCCCGCACTGGTGGCCGTCGCCGCTGAGCAGCTGCATCCGGCCGCGCACCTCGGGCGGCTCCTCGGCGAGCGCCCCCTGGGCGACGCCGAGCGCGACCGGGTCGGAGTCGATCCCGGTGACGTAGTGGCCGGCCCGGGCGAGCCGCAGGGCCTGGGTGCCCTGCCCGCAGCCGATGTCGAGGACGCGCTGGGCGGTGCGGCCGGCCAGCTGTTCGGCGAGCTGCCGGGAGACGAGTTCCTGCCGGACGAAGTTGCGCAGTCCGCCGAGCCGGTCCAGCCAGGCGCCGGTGCCGCCGGCGAAGGAGCCGCTGCGGGAGGGCAGCCGGCGTTCCTGGCCGAGCCGGTCGTGGCCGCCGTCGCCCTGGCCGGGGAGCGTGCCGCCCTGCCCGGGCAGGGCGTAGAGGCCGGGCCCCTCCCAGGACGGGGGGGCCCAGCCGGAGTCCACCGGTTCGGCGGTCAGGGCTTCTCCCCGCGCCGCACCTGCGGCTTGGGCAGGCGCAGGCGGCGCATCTGCAGGGTGCGCATGATGCCGTACGCGACCACACCGCGGGTGTTCTGCCCGGCGAAGCGCTCGCCCAGCTGCTTGCGCAGGCCGAAGCCGAGGCGCACGAAGTCCAGGATCACCATGACGAAGAACAGCAGGAACAGCAGCGTGGACAGCAGCTGCAGGGTGGGCACCTTGATGATGCTCAGCACCAGGATGACCACGGCGGCCGGCAGGAAGAACTCGGCGAGCGACCAGCGGGAGTCCACGTAGTCGCGGGCGAACTTGCGCACCGGGCCCTTGTCGCGGGCCGGAAGGTGGCGCTCGTCGCCGTCGATCAGCGCCTGGCGCTGCTTCTCGCGCTCGACCCGCATCCGGTCGCGGGCCTGGCGGGAGGCCTCCTTGCGGTCCTTGGGCACCGTGACCCGGGTACGCCGGCTGGCCTCGGCCTCGCTGCGCTTGGGGGTGGGGCGGCCCTTCTTGGCCTGCGGGTGGCGGGCCTGGGGCGTCTCGTCCTGCTTCTCCAGCACGGTGGCGGAGGCAGCGGCATCATCTGAACGGCGTCGGAACACACCCCCAGCGTACGGGGTGCGGCGCCGCGACCGCGGGTCCCCTCGGACCCAAACGCATATCGATCCGTCCGGCCGCGTCCCGAACCGGGTTCCCGGCCCCTTCCCGTAGGGGATCAGTCGGATGGAGTATGGGGAGGACGAGAGGCGGATCCACCCCGGGGATGAGGAACTGCCGCTGGTCGCTGTAGCAGTCTTGTTGCAGGCAGGTGCACTGCGGCGACGGGCTCGCTGCACATACACTCGTCGTGTCTGGTAACGAGATCAAGACCGCAGGCCGGAGAAGGGGGCACCCGAGGCCCATGAGCGACGGAATCATGAAGCGTATGGGGCTGATCTTCCGCTCCAAGGCGAACAAGGCCTTGGATCGGGCGGAGGATCCCCGTGAGACGCTCGACTACTCCTACCAGAAGCAGCTCGAACTGCTGCAGAAGGTACGGCGTGGTGTCGCGGACGTCGCGACCTCGCGCAAGCGCCTGGAACTCCAGCTGACCCAGCTCCAGCAGCAGTCCGCGAAGTACGAGGACCAGGGCCGCAAGGCGCTGTCCCTGGGCCGCGAGGACCTCGCGCGCGAGGCGCTGACCCGCAAGGCCAACATGCAGTCCCAGATCAACGACCTGGAGACGCAGTACCAGCAGCTGCAGGCCGAGGAGGAGAAGCTCACCCTCGCCTCCCAGCGCCTGCAGGCCAAGGTGGACGCCTTCCGCACCAAGAAGGAGACCATCAAGGCCACCTACACCGCGGCGCAGGCCCAGACCCGCATCGCCGAGTCCTTCTCCGGCATCTCGGAGGAGATGGGCGACGTCGGCCTGGCCATCCAGCGTGCCGAGGACAAGACCGCGCAGATGCAGGCCCGGGCCGGCGCGATCGACGAGCTGCTGGCCTCCGGCGCGCTCGACGACGCCAGCGGTCTCGGCCGCAAGGACGACATCGAGGCCGAGCTGGAGCGGGTGGCCGGCGGTTCCGACGTCGAGCTGGAGCTGGCCCGGATGAAGGCCGAGCTGTCCGGTGGCCCCGCCGCCGGCCCGGCCGCGATCGAGCAGGGCAAGCCGGCCCAGCAGCCGCAGGGCGCGCAGTCGCAGGACACCCCGCGCATCAACTACAACAAGTGACCTCAGCTCGACCCCCACGAGGACCAGGGAGACGCACGGCATGATCATGAGGGTCATGGGTGAGGGGCAGTACGAGGTGGGCGAGGACCACCTGAACCTGCTCAACCAGCTCGACGACGAGCTGCTCACCGCGGTGGAGTCGGGCGACGAGGAGAACTTCCGCCAGGCCTACGGGAAGCTGCTGGATGCCGTGAAGCAGTACGGCACCCTGCTGCCGGACGACTCGCTGGAGCCGTCCGAGCTGATCCTGCCGAGTGCCGAGGCCACCCTCGACGAGGTCCGCGCCCTGCTGCTCTCCGAGGGCGAGGGCGTGATCCCGGGGTTCCCCGAGTACGAATAGGCCGCGCGGCCGCTGCCAGACGAAAGGGCGGGTCCCCTCCGGTGGGAGGGGACCCGCCCTTCGTTCGCGCGGTGCGCGCGTCCCGCGGCGCGGCCGGACTACGGCAGGGCCAGCATCCGGTCCAGCGCGGCCTTGGCGTACTTCTCGGTCTCCGGGTCGACGGTGATCACGTTCGGCACCCGGCCCTCGACCAGCGACTCCAGCGCCCAGACCAGGTGCGGCAGGTCGATCCGGTTCATGGTCGAGCAGAAGCAGACCGTGCGGTCCAGGAAGACGATCTCCTTGTCCGGGTGCGCCTTGGCCAGCCGGCGGACCAGGTTCAGCTCGGTGCCGATGGCCCACTTGGAGCCGGGCTCGGCGGAGTCCAGGGCCTTGATGATGTACTCGGTCGAGCCCACCATGTCGGCGGCCGTGACGACCTCGTGCTTGCACTCGGGGTGCACCAGGACGGTCACGCCGGGGATCCGCTCGCGGACGTCGTTCACCGAGTCCAGGCTGAACCGGCCGTGCACCGAGCAGTGGCCGCGCCAGAGGATCATCTTGGCGTCCCGCAGCTGCTCGGCGGTCAGGCCGCCGTTCGGCTTGTGCGGGTTGTAGAGGACGCAGTCTTCC
The DNA here is from genome assembly GCF_042734825.1 of Kitasatospora sp. NPDC059648. Taxonomy (NCBI): domain Bacteria; kingdom Bacillati; phylum Actinomycetota; class Actinomycetes; order Kitasatosporales; family Streptomycetaceae; genus Kitasatospora; species Kitasatospora sp. NPDC059648. The sequence continues at coordinate 42,573 of NZ_JBHWDU010000014.1, forward strand.
AGCGAGAGGCCCATGTCCCGCACGGCCGTGTTGCGGCCGAGGTGCTGGTCGGGCAGGAAGAGCACCTTCTGGCCCTGCTCGAAGGCCCACTCCAGGGCGCGCTGGGCGTTGGAGGAGGTGCAGATGGTGCCGCCGTGCTTGCCGGTGAAGGCCTTGATGTCGGCGGAGGAGTTCATGTACGAGACCGGGACGGTCACGTCGGCTATGCCGGCGTCGGTCAGCACGTCCCAGCACTCGGCGACCTGCTCGGCGGTGGCCATGTCGGCCATCGAACAGCCGGCCGCGAGGTCGGGCAGCACGACCTGCTGCCGCTCGCTGGTGAGGATGTCCGCGGACTCGGCCATGAAGTGCACGCCGCAGAAGACGATGTACTCGGCCTCGGGGCGGGCCGCGGCGTCGCGGGCGAGCTTGAAGGAGTCGCCGGTGACGTCGGCGAACTCGATGACCTCGTCGCGCTGGTAGTGGTGGCCGAGGATGAAGACGCGGTCGCCGAGCGCGGCCTTGGCCGCGCGGGCGCGCTCGACCAGGTCGGGGTCGGAGGCCGGGGGGAGGTCACCCGGGCACTCGACTCCGCGCTCGCTGTTCGGGTCGGCCTCCCGGCCGAGCAGCAGCAGAGCGAGCGGCGTCGGAGCGGGGTCGACGCCGTAGGTCTCGGTGATGGTGGTGGTCACGGGCGGGTGCCCTTCTGTGCGGCCGAGCTAGCGGTGGGGCCTTTTCGTCTATCTGACGCTATCTATTCTAACCGGTTAGCGTCAGAGTGACGATGGCCATCCTGTCGATGTGACGAGAACCGCTTGGCGAAACGGTTCCCCAGCGGAGCCGCATAGGCCATCTTGGGGGCCCGCCCGCGGCCGAATCGATATTTCGAAGCCTACGGGTATGGCTGAGCCCATGAAAGCAATCGCGATCAACCGCTACGGCGGCCCCGAGGTCGTCGAGTACACCGACCTGCCGGACCCCAGGGTCGGGCCCGACTCCGTACTGGTGCAGGTCCGGGCGGCCGGAGTGAACCCGGTGGACTGGAAGGTCCGCGACGGCGCCCTGGACGGCCTGCTGGACGTGCACTTCCCCCTGGTCATGGGCTGGGACGTGGCGGGCGTGGTCCGCGCCGTCGGCGGCGGGGTGACGGAGTTCGCCCCCGGCGAGGAGGTGTACGGCTACGTCCGCAAGGACGCCGTCGAGCACGGCACCTACGCCGAACTGGTCTCCGCGCCGGTCCGCACCCTGGCCCGCCGCCCCGCCGCGCTGGACTGGGCGCAGTCCGGCGGCCTGCCGCTGGCCGGGCTCACCGCGCTGCAGAGCCTGAACGCCCTGCGGATCGAGGCGGGGGAGACGGTCCTGGTGCACGCGGCGGCCGGCGGGGTCGGCCACCTGGCCGTCCAGATCGCCCGGGCCCGCGGCGCCCGGGTGATCGGCACGGCGGGCGAGCGCAACCACGACTACCTGCGCGGCCTCGGAGCCGAGCCGGTGACGTACGGTGAGGGCCTGGCCGAGCGGGTCCGGGCGCTCGCCCCGGACGGTGTGGACGCGGCGCTCGACCTGGTGGGCCGCGGCGCCGTCCAGGTCTCCGCGGACCTGGTGGCCGACCCGGGCCGGATCGCCTCGACCACCGACTTCGGGGTCAAGGCCCTCGGCGGCCACTACGTCTGGGTCCGGCCGGATGCGGCGGGCCTGGCGGAACTCGCCGCCCTCGCCGACGACGGCCGGCTCACCGTCACCGTCGCCTCCACTTTCCCGCTGGCCCAGGCCGCCTCCGCCCAGGCCCTCAGTGCCGAGGGCCGCACGAGGGGGAAGATCGTCCTCCTGGTCGGATGACCGTTCCCTCGCCGTCATCCGTCGGCGATGAACTCGTCCAGGTCATCCGCCAGAATGGGTGGCGAACCGTTTCGGCAGCGACGTCGGCAAGCACCGGCCGCCGCCGGGACGCCCCCTCGACCCCCGCACGACCCGTGGAGCCCCGCACCGATGACCAGCAGCCGAGCGCACGAGGTGATCGGGGCCGACCTGGACGAGACCGACCGGCAGCTCCTCGCCCGCCTCGGCAGCGACGGCCGCGCCTCCTACGCCGAGATCGGTCTCCAGGTGAACCTCTCCGCCACCGCCGTGCGCCGCCGGATCGACCGGCTCCGGGCGCGCGGCGTGGTGCGGGGCTTCACCGTGGTGCTCGACCCGGCCGTGCTCGGGTGGCAGACCGAGGCCTTCGTCGAGGTCTACTGCCGCGAGCGCACCGCCCCCGAGGAGATCCTGGCCAGCCTGCGCCAGTTCCCCGAGGTGGTCGCCGCCTGGACGGTCACCGGCGACCCGGACGCCCTGGTCCACCTGCGGGCCGCCGACATGCGCCACCTGGAGGCCGTCATCGAGCGGATCCGGCGCGAGCCCGGCGTCCAGCGCAGCCGCTCCTCGGTGGTCCTCTCCCAGCTGATCGGCTGACCCGCGCAGGGGTACGCAGGAATCCTGCGCGGACCCGTCCGAAGACGCTCGAAACCTGCCTGACCAGCCGCGATCCGACGCGCGGCGGAGCACCGGCGCTGCCTACGCTGATCACGTCCGGTCAGTGCGGTGAGGCGTCCCGCGGACCGGATCCCCCGACACCCACACAGCCGAGAGGGACAGCCGTGTCCGCAGCACCCGACCGCATGCACCGGCCCGACAACGAACTGGTCGACCTGGTTTTCGACTACATGCGGGAGCGGCTGCAGTACGACCCCGTTCCGCTCGACCACCCCGGTGACGGCGAGCACCTGCGCTCCCAGCTGGCCGGCCTGCTGAACCAGGACGGCAACGACCCGGCCGACGTCCTCAAGCTGTACGACCACGAGCTGTCCCGCGCGGTCATCTCCGCCGACAGCCCCCGCTACCTGTCCTTCATCCCGTGCGCCCCGACCAAGGCCGCGCTGCTGTTCGACATGGTCGTCTCCTGCGCCTCGCTCCAGGGCATCTCCTGGCTGGAGGCGGCCGGCGCCATCGCCGCCGAGAACCAGGTGCTGCGCCTGATCGCCGACCGGGCCGGGCTGCCCGCCTCGGCCGGCGGCTGCTTCGTCTCCGGCGGCTCGGCGGGCAACCTCTCCGCCCTGGTGGTCGCCCGCGACACCGCCCGCCGCCGCCTCGGCGTCGGCCCGGAGGCCCGGCTGCGGATAGCCGTCGCCGACCAGGTGCACTCCTCGGTCAAGAACACCTTCAACATCATCGGCGTCGAGGCCTTCAAGGTCCCGACCGTGAACCGCCGGTTCACCGGCGAGGCGCTGCGCGCCGCCCTGGCCGCCGACCCCCACCCGGAGACGGTGATCGCCGTCGTCGGCACCGCCGGCACCACCAACGAGGGCATCGTCGACGACCTGGCCGGCCTCGCCGAGGTCGCCCGGGAGCGCGACCTGTGGTTCCACGTGGACGGCGCCTACGGCGGCGCGGGTCTGTTCGCCCCGTCGGTGCGCGAGCGCTACAACGGCATCGAGCACGCCGACTCCTTCGTGGTCGACCCGCACAAGTGGCTGTTCGCCCCCTTCGACTGCGCCGCGCTGATCTACCGCAACCCGCAGCTCGCCCGCGCCGTGCACACCCAGGACGCCTCCTACCTGGACGTCCTGCACACCGAGGGCGACGAGTGGAACCCCACCGACTACGCCTACCACCTGACCCGGCGCGCCCGCGGCCTGCCGCTCTGGTTCTCGCTGGCCGTCCACGGCGTCCAGGCCTACACCGACGCCATCGAGACCGGCCTCCAGCTGGCCCGGGACACCGCCCAGCTGATCCGCGACACCGAGCACCTGGAGCTGCTGTTCGACCCGCAGCTCTCCGCCGTCTGCTTCAAGCGCACCGGCTGGACCAACGACGACTACTACCGCTGGTCGCAGCAGCTGCTCGCGGACCAGATCGGCTTCGTCACCCCGACCGGCTGGGACGGCGAGACGGTCGCCCGCTTCGCCTTCCTGCACCCGGGCACCACCATGGCGATGGTCGAGGAGATCCTGGACACCATGGCCTGATCGGGCTCCGTCGTCCGTACGGCCCCCCACCGGTCCTCCGGTCGGGGGCCGTGCGCGTGGCCGGCGTCCCCAGCCGTGGGCGGTGCCGGCGCTCGCGCTACAGGAACGCCCCGCTCGGCAGGTACGGGCTCGGCGGCCGCATCCCGCGCACCCCGACGAAGCCGCTGGTCTCCGGGGTCAGCCCGACCTCCAGCCCGACGTCCAGGGCCCACTCCTGCTCCGCGGTCAGGTACTCCACCCGCGCCTCGGCCCCGTCCGGCACCCGGGCCAGCGCCTCCCGCAGCAGCCGGGCCCCGATCCGCTTGCTGGTCGCCGCCAGCAGCCGCACCGTGCCGCCGTCCCGGTAGCAGTAGCCGCTGCCGGCCAGCGCGTCGGCGACCAGGAGCTCCTCGAAGTGCCCGAGCATCAGCTCGTGGTCGGGCCCGTGCGCGGACCCGCGCAACCGGCGGTCCACCGAGTCCAGCAGGTGCAGGTGGCGGGCGTTGCCCGGGTGCACCGGGATGTCGCCCGGGTCGGTCAGCCCCTCCCGGTCGACCCACCCGGTCAGCCGCATCGCCGGGTGCAGGGTGAACCCGGCCAGCCGGTAGCGGCGGGCCGCCGCCGGGGAGTCGCCGGCGCAGACCATCCCGCGCAGGCAGCCCCGGGCGTGGGCCAGCGCCCGCTCGAACAGCAGTCGCCCGATCCCCTGGCCCCGCGCGGACGGGCGGACCGCGAACAGCGAGGGCGTCCACAGGCCCTCGCGGCGCATCGACAGCACCACCCCGACCGCCTGCCCGCCGCTCTCCGCCAGCCAGCAGCCGCCGGGATCGGTGCGTGCCAGGTGCCTGGTCCTGGCCACCTGCAGCGGCGTCGGCGCCGGCGGCCGCGCGGGGTCGTCGGACGGTGCGGCGAACGCGGCGAGGGACAGCTCCGAGACGAGCTCCGCGTCCGCTGCGGTGTCCCTGACCTGGCGAAGGATCATGCCGACCATCCTGGCGTCCGGGGCGCGGCCGCGGGGCCCGTTCACCCGGATCCATGACGTGCGCGGTGACCCGTCCTCCCCGGTTGTGCGAGCATGGGAAGCGTATGGGGACACGGGTGGCACACCCGGCCCACGGAAGATCCGCCGTCGAACAGGCCGAGAATTCCATCGCCGTCCGGGAATTGAAACCGGGCGGCCGTTGGTTGGCACTGGCGGCAGACCGTCGTCAAAGACCGGGAGAAAGCAGATGACCGTCCAGGACGAGACCACCGTCGAGAGTGGCATCCTCCTCACCGATGCCGCCGCGGCAAAGGTCAAGGCCCTGCTGGAGCAGGAAGGCCGCGAGGACCTCGCGCTGCGCGTCGCCGTCCAGCCCGGTGGCTGCTCCGGCCTGCGTTACCAGCTGTTCTTCGACGAGCGTTCGCTCGACGGCGACGTGGTGAAGGACTTCGGCGGCGTCAAGGTCGTCACCGACCGCATGAGCGCCCCGTACCTGGGCGGCGCCACCGTCGACTTCGTCGACACCATCGAGAAGCAGGGCTTCACGATCGACAACCCGAACGCCACCGGCTCCTGCGCCTGCGGCGACTCCTTCAGCTGAGCCCGGAGGCTCACTGAGCGAGAAGCGGTGAGGCGGCCCCGGGGACTTCCCGGGGCCGCCTCTCGCGTTCCAGCGGTTCCACCGGTACTGCTAACGCGCCGCGCCGTCCGGGGTCACCGGGTCCAGGCCCGCGTGCGGGTCGCCCTCCAGCGGCACCTCCTGGCCGCTCGTCCGGTCCACCACCGTCCGCCCGGCCAGCGGCGAGCGCAGGTCGACGGAGACGGCCTGCCGCTTGGCCATCGCGGTGCAGACGTGCCCCGGCTGGACGGTCGGCGGACCCGGCACGACCGTGACGCCCACCTGGCCCTGCTGCGACTCGTCCGCCTTCACCGCGTACGTGGTGCAGACCCCGCCGAAGAAGTAGACGGTCAGCTTGTTGCTGCCGTCCAGCCGGTAGCCGACCGGCGGCCGCACGTTGGGGTTGGCCGCTCCGGTACCGGCCGGGTCCGGCTCACCGGGCGCGATCCCGTTGACCGGGGGAGTGGCCGCCGCGGAGGGCCGCCCGGGGGCGGGCTCCGCCGGGGTCGGGGACCAGCCGGTCGGCGCCTGACCCGACGGGCTCGCCGTCGCGGCCCCCGCGGACGGCGAACCGGAGGCGGACGGGGCCTGCGGGGAGGCGCTCGCCGGGGCCGAGGAGTTCGCGGAGGCCGCCGCGCTGCTCGCCGCCGCGTCCCCGGAGCCCTTGCCGTCCCCGTTGCAGCCGGCCAGGGTCACCACCGCCGCCAGTGCGGCCACTGCCAGGGCAACCGCCCGCCGACCACGGCGGGGCATCGTCTCCAGATCCATCTGCACATCCTCCCGAGGGCTCAGCGGCGCCGTCCCGGCCGTTCCGCGCGGATGTGACGTGCCCCGGTCGGATCAGGTTCCCCCGCCTCTCACATGCCGTACTCGGCCATCCCGGCGACCAGCCGCTGCGCCCCGGACGGCACCCGGACGCCGACGGAAGCGGGAGCGGCGACGGGCTCCGGCCCGGCCGCCAGCTGGGCCTGGGGCCAGAACCGGCGCAGCCGTCGGGAGGAGTCGACGAGCGCGTCGAGGGTCTCGCCGTCCGCGTCGGTCCGGCGGGTGGTCAGCGGGGGGTGTTCGGACATCATCGGGCATCGCTCCGATCCAGTGCCGTGGCCGCAACCGCCACGGTCGCCGACGGGCCCCGCCCGGTCCGGCGGGACTCCTGCGGCCGACCCTAGGCCCGGCTCCGGAGGCCCACCAGTCCTACCCGGAGGTAGTACACGGTCGAGGGGCCGGGGTGCCACTCCGGCCGAGGGACCGGTGGCGGCAGCTTGCCGGACTCTTGCTGGCGGGCCGTGCCGGACGGGTACCGTGGGTGGGTTCATCCGTGCCCGCTGGCCCTGTTGCCATCTTGAGGAGACCTCCGTGCGTATCGCCGTCGCCGGCTCGATCGCCACCGACCACCTGATGACGTTCCCCGGTCGGTTCGCCGACCAGCTCGTCGCCGAGCAGCTGCACACCGTGTCGCTGTCGTTCCTGGTCGACGCCCTGGACATCCGCCGCGGCGGGGTCGCGCCGAACATCTCCTTCGGCATGGGCGTGCTCGGGCTCCGGCCGATCCTGGTCGGTGCCGCCGGCGCGGACTTCGCCGAGTACCGCAGCTGGCTGGAGCGCAACAACGTGGACTGCGAGTCCGTCCACATCTCCGAGACCCGGCACACCGCCCGCTTCATGTGCACCACGGACGAGGACCACAACCAGATCGCCTCGTTCTACACCGGTGCCATGGCCGAGGCCCGCAACATCGAGCTCAAGCCGGTCGCCGACCGCGTCGGCGGCCTCGACCTCGTCCTGGTCGGCGCCGACGACCCCCAGGGCATGGTCCGCCACACCCAGGAGTGCCGCACCCGCGGCTACGCCTTCGCCGCCGACCCCTCGCAGCAGCTGGCCCGCCTGGACGGCGAGGACATCCGCGAGCTGGTCGACGGCGCCGCGTACCTGTTCACCAACGAGTACGAGGCCGCGCTGATCGAGAGCAAGACCGGCTGGGACGCCGAGGAGCTGCTCACCCGCGTCGGCACCCGGGTCACCACCCTGGGCAGCAAGGGCGTCCGGATCGAGCGCAAGGGCGAGGCCCCGGTCCTGGTCGGCTGCCCCGCCGAGGACGCCAAGGTCGACCCGACCGGCGTCGGCGACGCCTTCCGGGCCGGCTTCCTGGCCGGTCTGTCCTGGGAGCTCGACCTGGAGCGCGCCGCCCAGCTCGGCTGCATGCTCGCCACCCTGGTGATCGAGACCGTCGGCACCCAGGAGTACGAGCTGCGCCCGACCGCGTTCCTGAAGCGCTTCGAGGCCGCCTACGGCGCCGAGGCCGCCGCGGAGATCCGCTCGCACCTGGTGAAGTAGCCCCCCGTGCGACCGGCTCCGGTCAGGAGCGGCGCAGCACGAGGTAGGCCGAGCCCCGGTCGCCGCCGTACTCGGCGGCCGGGGCCTCGCCCGCGTACTCCTGCCCGCGCATCCCGCACCAGGCCGGAACGTCCAGCCGGGCCGCCTCGTCGTCCGACAGCACGGCGACCGTCCCGCCCACCGGCACCTCGCCGATCCGCTTCGCCAGCTCGATCACCGGCAGCGGACACCGCTTGCCCAGGGCGTCGATCACCAGCAGCGACTCCGTGGCGCTCACGGGCGCCGGCAGGTCCAGCCCGAGCGGCGCCCGGACGCCGGCCACCACGTCCGGGAGCACGGCGAGGAAGCGTTCCACGTCCGCCTCGGCCGTCCCGTACGGCAGCGAGACCCGGACGTTGCCCTCGGTGAGCACGCCCATCGCGGCCAGCACGTGGCTCGGCGTCAGGGTGGAGGAGGTGCAGGAGGAGCCGGAGGAGACCGCGAAGCCCGCCCGGTCCAGCTCGGTCAGCAGCACCTCGCCGTCCACGTAGAGGCAGGAGAAGGTGACGACGTGCGGCAGCCGCCGCACCGGGTCCCCGACCACTTCCACCTCGGGCACCAACTGCGGCACCCGGCCGCGGATCCGCTCCACCAGCGCGTGCAGCCGGGCGTTCTCCCGTTCCGCCTCGGCCCGTACGGCGCGCAGCGAGGCGGCCGCGGCCACGATCGCCGGGACGTTGACGTAGCCGGGCACCCGCCCGCCCTCGCGCTCGTCGGCCGGCAGCGGGGAGGAGTACCGGACGCCCTTGCGCACGGCGAGGACGCCGACGCCGGGCGGCCCGCCCCACTTGTGCGCGCTCGCGGTCAGCAGCGACCAGCCCGCCGGGACGTCCACCCGTCCGGCGCTCTGGGCGGCGTCCACCAGCAGCGGCACCCCGGCCCCGGCACAGAGCGCGGCGACCTCGCCGACCGGTTGGACGGTCCCCACCTCGTGGTTGGCGCTCTGCAGCGCGGCCACCGCGGTGTCGGCGCGCAGCAGGGCGCCGAAGGCCGCCGGGTCCACCCGTCCGGCGCGGTCCACCGGGGCCACCGAGACCTCGCCGCCGTTCGCCTCGTGCCGTTCGGCGACGTGCAGCACACTGGAGTGCTCCACCGCGGAGTGCACCAGGTGCCCGCCGCGCCGCCGGTTGCCGCCGAGGGCGCCCAGCAGGCCGAGTTGGACGGCCTGCGTCCCGCTGGCGGTGAAGAAGATCTCGTCGGCCCGCGCGCCCAGGACGGCGGCGACCGTCTCCCGGGCGGCGTCCAGCAGCATCCGGGCCTGCCGGCCGGAGCGGTACAGCCGGGCCGGATCGGCCCAGCCCTCGTCCAGGGCGGCGGTCAGTGCCTGCCGCGCGACGGGGTGCAGGGGGGCCGTCGAAGCCACGTCGAAGTACACGGTCACATTTAACGGCACGCATTCGACGACACACCGGGGAGCGCGCTACTCCGCCCGGATTGCTCACCGGCCGTCAGTCGATCACCCCGAATGTCCGCTTCGTCCGGTACCGACGGGCCGTCACCCACGTTGTTCGAGGTCATCCCCCGATCGGGCGTATGGACCTCGAATGCCTACGATGACCTGCGGCGCAGCCCTTGCCGGGCCTGATCGGGCGACCGGGCGGCGCGTTACCGGGGGCTGCCCGTCAGGAGCGCATAAGGCTGGAGTAGGGTTTGGCCCGCATAAGCATTCAAACCGTGCCCGTGGACGGGTCGCCGGAGGGGCTCACACTCCCCTCCCGGTGCGACGCGAAGGCGGGCGAGACTTCGGGAAGGCGCTACGTGAGTCCCAACGGCTCCGACCGCTCGCCGCGGCGCACGATGCGGCGGAAGCTGCCTCAGGCGCTGGCACTGGGCCTCGTCATCGCGACCGCCACCGGCTGCTCGGCCAACGACCTCCCCAGGCTTGGCCTCCCGAGCCCCGTCACCAAGGAAGGACCCATGGTCCTCCAGATGTGGCAGGGCTCCTGGATCGCGGCGCTGGTGGTCGGCGTACTGATGTGGGGTCTGATCATCTGGAGCGTGATCTTCCACCGGCGCAAGCGCACCGGCGTGGAGATCCCCCCGCAGACCCGGTACAACGTGCCCATCGAGGCGCTCTACACCGCGGTCCCCATCATCATCGTCTCGGTCCTCTTCTACTTCGTCGCCCGCGACGAGGCGAAGCTGACGCAGGTCTCCGCGAAGCCGCAGCACTACGTCAACGTGGTCGGCTTCCAGTGGAGCTGGGCATTCAACTACGAGAACACCGAGACCCCCGACCCGGCCAACAAGGACGCCGCGTACGACGTCGGTACGCCCAAGGACGCTCCGACGCTCTGGCTGCCGGTCAACGAGACGGTGCAGTTCCGGCTCACCTCTCGTGACGTCATCCACGACTTCTGGCCCGTCAACTTCATGATGAAGATGGACGTCGTGCCGGGCGTGGTGAACAAGTTCGAGGTCACCCCGACCGTCAAGGGCGACTACATGGGCAAGTGCGCCGAGCTCTGCGGCGTCGACCACTCGCGCATGCTGTTCAACGTCAAGGTCGTCGATCGCGCCGACTACGACAAGCACCTGGCCGAGCTTCGCGCCAAGGGCCAGTCCGGCGCGGTGCCCTCCGGCGTCATCACCATGGGAAGTGAAGCGAAGTGACCATCCTCAACGAGCCCGCCGCGGCCGGCGGGGGCGCCGAGGCCGTCACGGTCGGGGCGCAGCGGACCCGGAAGCCGGGTTCGACCATCATCAAGTGGCTGACCACCACTGACCACAAGACGATCGGCACCCTGTACCTGGGCACGTCGTTCGCCTTCTTCCTGATCGGTGGCATCCTCGCCCTGGTCATGCGTGCCGAGCTGGCTCGTCCCGGGACCCAGATCCTGTCGAACGAGCAGTTCAACCAGGCGTTCACGATGCACGGCACGATCATGCTGCTGATGTTCGCGACGCCGCTGTTCGCTGGCTTCGCGAACTGGATCATGCCGCTGCAGATCGGCTCCCCGGACGTGGCCTTCCCGCGTCTGAACATGTTCGCGTACTGGCTGTACCTCTTCGGTTCGACCATCGCGGTCTGTGGCTTCCTGACCCCGAACGGTGCCGCCGACTTCGGCTGGTTCGCCTACTCCCCGCTGTCGGACGCGGTGCACTCGCCCGGCGTCGGCGGCGACATGTGGATCATGGGTCTGGCCTTCTCCGGCTTCGGCACGATCCTCGGTGCGGTCAACTTCATCACCACGATCATCTGCATGCGCGCTCCGGGCATGACGATGTTCCGGATGTCGATCTTCGTCTGGAACGTCCTGCTGACCTCGGTGCTGGTCCTGCTGGCCTTCCCGGTGCTGGCTGCCGCGCTGTTCGCCCTGGAGGCGGACCGCAAGTTCGGGGCACACGTCTTCGATCCCGCCAACGGCGGGGCGATGCTGTGGCAGCACCTGTTCTGGTTCTTCGGCCACCCCGAGGTGTACATCATCGCGCTGCCGTTCTTCGGCATCGTGTCGGAGATCGTCCCGGTCTTCAGCCGCAAGCCGATGTTCGGCTACTCCGGCCTGATCGCGGCCACCATCGCGATCGCCGGTCTGTCCGTGACGGTGTGGGCGCACCACATGTACGTCACCGGACAGGTGCTGCTGCCGTTCTTCTCCTTCATGACCTTCCTGATCGCGGTCCCGACCGGTGTGAAGTTCTTCAACTGGGTCGGCACCATGTGGAAGGGCTCGCTGAGCTTCGAGACGCCGATGCTCTGGACGGTCGGCTTCCTGGTCACCTTCCTCTTCGGCGGTCTGACCGGTGTCCTGCTGGCCTCGCCGCCGATCGACTTCCACGTCTCGGACTCGTACTTCGTCGTCGCGCACTTCCACTACGTGGTCTTCGGCACCGTCGTGTTCGCGATGTTCGCCGGCTTCCACTTCTGGTGGCCGAAGATGACCGGCAAGATGCTGGACGAGCGCCTCGGCAAGATCACCTTCTGGACGCTGTTCTTCGGCTTCCACACCACCTTCCTGGTGCAGCACTGGCTCGGCGCGGAGGGCATGCCCCGCCGTTACGCCGACTACCTGGCCTCGGACGGCTTCACCACCCTGAACACCGTCTCGACCATCGGCTCCTTCGTGCTCGGCCTGTCGATCCTGCCGTTCCTCTACAACGTCTGGAAGACCGCCAAGTACGGCGAGAAGGTCACCGTGGACGACCCGTGGGGCTTCGGCCGCTCCCTGGAGTGGGCGACCTCCTGCCCGCCGCCGCGGCACAACTTCCTCACCCTGCCCCGGATCCGCTCCGAATCCCCGGCCTTCGACCTCCACCACCCGGAGATCGCCGCGCTGGACTACCTGGAGAACCACGGGGAGCCGGCCAAGCACCTCGCCGGTGTGACCCCGGCGAAGTACGACGCCCCGAAGCTGGGCAAGGGCAAGCAGGAGGGTGACGCCTGATGAAGGAACAGGGAAAGATCTTCCTGGGCCTGTCGGTCTTCGTGCTGGCGATGGCCATCACCTACGGCCTGTGGACCAACAACTCGGGCCCGGGCCTTGAGGCCGCCGGTACCACCGCGCTGTTCCTCGCCTTCGGCCTGTGCGCCTTCATCGGGTACTACCTCGCCTTCACCGCCCGCCGGGTGGACAGCGGCGCGGGTGACAACCCCGAGGCCGAGGTCGCGGACGACTCCGGCGAGCTGGGCTTCTTCGCCCCGCACAGCTGGCAGCCGCTGTCGCTGGCGCTCGGTGGGGCGCTCGCCTTCCTGGGCGTGATCTTCGGCTGGTGGCTGATGTTCTGGGCCGCCCCGATCATCATGATCGGCATCTTCGGATGGGTCTTCGAGTTCTACCGGGGCGAGAACCAGAACCAGTAGGTTCCCGCTCCGACCACAGGGCCGGTCCTCCCGCACGGGGGGACCGGCCCTGCTGCTTCCCCAGGGTGACCGCCTCACTCACCTGGGTGCACGGAGGGTCGCCCGGATGTCGCCGCCCCAGGGACGTTCCTACGATCTGAGCAAACGTGCGAATGGTGCAGACCCCACGGAGGCGGTCATGGGCGACAGGCGCGGAACCGCAGGTATCGGCAGCATCTCGCTGGCACTGGCAGTGCTGGCCCCGCTGGCCGCCTGCTCGTTCGGGGACGAGTCCTCCGGACCACACCGGATCGATGCGGGACCGCTCGTCCACCTCTCGGCCGAGGGCAAGGTCGACCCTTCGGAGCCGGTCACCGTGACGGCCCTGGAAGGCAGCCGGCTCACCGATGTCACCGTGGTCGGCCCGGACGGCCGGGTGGTGGCCGGCAGGCTCGCCGACGACCAGCGCAGCTGGCAGACCACCGGACGGCTCAAGGCCGCCACCGCGTACACCGTGCGGATCTCCGCCGACGACGGGAAGAACGGCCGCGGTGACACCACCGAGAACTTCACCACCGCGGCCGCCCAGCGCCTGCTCACCGCCAAGCTAGGCCCGGACTCCTCCGGCAGCGGCGTCTACGGGGTGGGCCAGCCGCTGACCGTCCAGCTCTCCGAGGCGGTCAAGGACCCGAAGGCCCGTCAGGCGGTCGAGAGCGCCCTGACCGTGACCTCCCAGCCGGCCGTCACCGGCGCCTGGTACTGGGTGGACGACAAGAACCTGCACTTCCGCCCGCAGGACTACTGGCCGGCCGGCACCACCGTGTCGCTGGCCTTCGACGACACCGGCAGCCGGATCGCCGACGGCCTCTACGGTGGAGACCGCAGCTCGCTGCGGCTGCGGATCGGCGCCCGGGTGGAGACGGTGATCGACGCGGCCGCCCACGAACTCACCCTCAAGCGTGACGGCCAGGCGGTCCGGAGCATCCCGGTGACCACCGGCAGGCCCGGCTTCGACACCCGCAACGGCATCAAGGTGGTGCTCGGCCAGGAGCGCTCGGTCCGGATGAACGGCGAGACGATCGGCATCGCCGCCGGCACCTCGGATTCCTACGACCTGAACGTCGAGTGGGCCACCCGGGTGACCTGGAGCGGCGAGTACGTCCACGCGGCGCCCTGGTCGGTCAGCTCGCAGGGCGTGGAGAACGTCAGCCACGGCTGCACCGGCATGAGCACCGACAACGCCAGGTGGTTCTACGAGAACACCCGGGTGGGGGACCTGGTGACGGTGGTGAACAGCCGTGGCGCCACCATGGAGCCCTTCGGCAACGGCTTCGGGGACTGGAACGTCTCCTGGACGGACTGGGTCAAGCACAGCGCCCTCGGGAAGCCCCTCAGCACCACGGCCCCCGCCGCCCAGGCCCCGGCCGTCGGGATGATGCGCCCCGAGCTCTGAGGCCGCCCCTTCCCCGCGGTGGCGGGGGTGCCCCGCAGCGCCGGTACCGCCCGGGGTCAGGCCTCCGGGTAGGCCACGGCCAGGGCGGTGACGACGGCGGCCAGGGCGTCCGCGTGGGACAGGTCCAGCCGGCTCGCGCGTTCGGCGTACTCGGTGGCGGCCTCGGCGGCCAGCCGGTGGGCGGCGTCCCCGGTGGCGGCGATCAGGGTGCCGCGCCGGCCGTGGGTCTCCACCACGCCGTCCGCCTCCAGCTCCTTGTAGGCCCGGGCGACCGTCCCGGCGGCCACCCCCAGTTCCTCGGCCAGGGCCCGTACGGTGGGCAGCCGCAGCCCGGTCGGCAGGGCGCCGGAGCGGGCCTGCTCGGCGATCTGGGCGCGGATCTGCTCGTACGGGGGAGTGGCGGCGGCGGGGTCGACGGACAGCTGCACGGATGGCTCCTGGAAGCGGTTGCGGGTACGAGAAAGCCCGAGGGCCGCCGACCAGATGAACTCTGGTCAGCGGCCCTCGGGGTGACGCGGGGGTGCGTACGGGATCAGTGGTGGCCGTGGCCGCTGGTGATCTCGTGGTGCTCCTCGGCGGTGGGCTTGGGGATCTGGCTGCCCTCGCCGTAGAAGCCGCGGGAGAGCTTGGCCCGGGTGCGGGTGAGGGCGCCGGCCTTGCGGGCCACGCCGTTCTCGTCCGTCTGGGCCGGCAGCTCGATCGGCTGGTTCTGCTCGTGCGCCGTGAGCGTGTGCAGGTCCTTCTGCGGCAGCTGGGCGTGCACCTCGACGTACTCACCGTGCGGCAGGCGCTTGATGACGCCGGTCTCGCGGCCGTGCAGCACCTTCTCCTTGTCACGGCGCTGCAGGCCGAGGCACCAGCGCTTGGTGATGATGAAGGTGATGACCGGCACCACGAAGAAGCCGGTGCGCACGAAGTACGTGATCGAGTTGAGCGACAGGTGGAAGTGCGTGGCGAACAGGTCGTTGCCACCGCCGATCAGCAGGACCAGGTACAGGCTGATCCAGGCCGCACCCAGGGCGGTGCGGACCGGGGCGTTGCGCGGGCGGTCCAGGATGTGGTGCTCGCGCTTGTCGCCGGTGATCCAGCCCTCGATGAACGGGTAGACCGCGATCGCGACCAGCACCAGCGGGAAGATCATCAGCGGGATGAAGACACCCAGGTTCAGGGTGTGGCCCCACAGGCTGATCTCCCAGCCCGGCATGACGCGGATCAGGCCCTCGGAGAAGCCCATGTACCAGTCGGGCTGGGCGTCGGTCGACACCTGGTCCGGGCGGTACGGGCCGTACGCCCAGATCGGGTTGATCGTGGCGATCGCCGAGATGGCGGCGATGATGCCGAAGACCAGGAAGAAGAAGCCACCGGCCTTGGCCATGTAGACCGGCATCAGCGGCATGCCGACGACGTTCTTCTCGGTCTTGCCCGGGCCCGCCCACTGGGTGTGCTTGTGGTAGAAGACCAGGATCAGGTGCGCGACCAGCAGGCCGAGCATGATGCCCGGGATCAGCAGGACGTGGATGGTGAAGAACCGCGGCACGATGTCGTGGCCGGGGAACTCGCCCCCGAACAGGAACATCTGGATGTAGGTGCCGACCAGCGGGACGGCGAGGATCGCGCCTTCCATGAAGCGGATACCGGTGCCCGACAGCAGGTCGTCCGGCAGCGAGTAGCCGAAGAAGCCGTCGAACATGCCCAGGACCAGCAGCAGGAAGCCGAAGACCCAGTTGATCTCACGCGGCTTGCGGAACGCGCCGGTGAAGAACACGCGCATCATGTGCACGAGCATCGCGGCCACGAAGACCAGGGCGGCCCAGTGGTGGATCTGGCGGATCAGCAGACCGCCGCGGACCTCGAAGCTGATGTCCACCGTCGAGGCGTACGCCTCGGACATCCCGATGCCCTTGAGCGGCACGTACGAGCCGTTGTAGACGACCTCGGCCATCGACGGCTTGAAGAACAGCGTCAGGTAGACACCGGTCAGGATGATGATGACGAAGGTGTAGAGGCAGATCTCGCCCAGCATGAAGGACCAGTGGTCCGGGAAGATCTTGCGCAGGTTGGCCTTGGCGAGGGAGTAGATCCCCAGCCGGCCGTCCGTCCAGTCAGCCGCGGCCTCCCACTTGTTGGCGGGGTTGGCACGCGTGCTGGAGGGCTTGGCGGCACCGGTCGTGGTGCTGCTCGCGCTACTCATCGAGCACGCTCCCAGAAGCTCGGGCCGACGGGCTTCTCGAAGTCGCCGGTGGCGACCAGGTTGCCCTTGTCGTCAGTGGTGATCTTCAGCTGCGGCAGCGGGTGGCCGGCCGGGCCGAAGATGACGCGCGCGCCGTCCGCCAGGTCGAAGGTCGACTGGTGGCAGGGGCAGAGCGCGTGGTGGGTCTGCTGCTCGTACAGGCTGATCGGGCAGCCGACGTGGGTGCAGATCTTGGAGTAGGCGAGGATCCCCTCGAAGCCCAGGTCCTTGGACTTGTCGTCCTTGATGTCCTCCGGCGCGATGCGCACCAGCATCAGGGCGTCCTTGGCGATGCGCTGCTGGAAGTCCTCGTCGTGGGTGCTCAGACCCTCCGGCATGGCGAAGGTCAGCGAGCCGACCACGAGGTCCTCGGGCTTCATCGGCTGCATGGTGCTCATGTTGACGAGCGCCAGCGGCTTGGCCGGGGTCGCCTCCTTCCAGCCCGTCTCCTGGAGCTTCTTCTCCGGCAGCGGGCCCAGGTCGCGGAGCAGGACCACGCCGGAGAGCGGGACCAGCGCCATCGACCCGATGAGGGTGTTGCGGATCATCTTGCGGCGACCGAAGCCCGACTCGGCGGCACCGGTCTTGAACTGCTCGATGACGTCGTTGCGGACCTCGTCGGAGGCCTCGATCGGGTGACGCTCGGACGGCATCTCGACGTCCGACATCAGGGTGCGGGCCCAGTGGACCGCGCCCGCGCCGATCATGAACAGCGCGACGCCCAGGGTCAGGCCGAGCGCGAAGTTCAGCGCGCTGACGTGACCCAGCGGGAAGATGTAGACGATCTTGTCCGGGTCGATGGCCACGTACGAGGCGATGAAGCCGATGGTGGCGAGCATCGAGACCACGAACATCAGCGAGACCTGGCGCTCGGCCCGCTTGGCGGCCCGCTCGTCGATGTCGGTGCGACGGGGCTCGTGGGCCGGCAGGCCCGGGTCGGCGAACGGGTTGCCGTGCTCGGCCACCTCGCCGGCGGAGCCGTGCGGCTCCGGGAGCTTCTCTTCTGACATGTCGTGGCTCATGACTTCTTGGCCTTGGTGGTGTGGGCGGCGACCCAGATCGCGACCGCGATGAGCGTGCCGAGGCCGAAGATCCAGCCGAACAGACCCTCGGTCACCGGACCGAGGCTGCCCAGGGTGAGACCGCCGGGGTTGGGCTCATCGTTGGTGGTGTGGCGGACGAAGGCCACGATCTGCTTCTTCTGCTCCTCGGGCATGGTGCTGTCCGGGAACGACGGCATGTTCTGCGGGCCGGTCTGCATGGCCTCGTAGATGTGCTTGGCGTCCACGCCCTCCAGCGACGGGGCGTACTTGCCCTTGGTGAGGGCACCGCCCTGGCCCGCGAAGTTGTGGCACTGGGCGCAGTTGGTGCGGAACAGCTCGCCACCCTTGGAGATGTCCTGGGGGTCGGTCGAGTTGTACTGCTCCGGCTTCGGCGCGATCGGGCCGGGGCCGAGCGAACCGATGTACGCGGCGAGCTGGTCGATCTCGCTCTGGGTGTAGATCTTCGGCTTGCGCGGCACCTGGGCGCCGGGCTGCTGGGCCGGCATGCGGCCGGTGCCGACCTGGAAGTCGACGGCGGCGGTGCCGACGCCGACCAGGCTCGGACCCTCGCTGCTGCCCTGGCCGTTGATGCCGTGGCAGGAGGAGCAGCCGACGGCGAAGAGCCTCTTGCCCTCATCGATCGCGAGCGACTGCGCGGCGACGTCGGCCTGCGCCTTGTCGGCGGGCGCGAACGCGGCGTACAGCCCCCCGGTTGCCGCCAGGGCGAGAAGTAGGACGACCAGCGCCGCCAATGGGTGGCGCCGTCGTGCGGAGAGCTTTTTCACGGAATAACCCCGGTGTCAGGATCTGGTCGACTGGTGGGTGCACCCGGCGGCCGGTCTGGCCGGCACGAGGCTGCCTGTCCAAGGCTGCGCGCGCGGTCGGTCGGTGGGAGCGTCGGCACCGGCAGAAGCGGCCCGTCGCCGGTGAGGGCGGGGGCCGCAGCCGGTGGCCAGCGACCTGATCAGCTGGTTACTTGATCAGGTAGATGGTCGCGAACAGGCCGATCCACACGACGTCGACGAAGTGCCAGTAGTAGGACACGACGATCGCGGCGGTGGCCTGCTCGTGCGTGAAGCGCTTGGCTGCGTACGTCCGTCCCAGGACCAGCAGGAAGGCGATCAGACCGCCCGTCACGTGCAGACCGTGGAAGCCGGTGGTCAGGTAGAACACCGTGCCGTACGGGTCGGAGGACAGCGAGAGGCCGTCGTTCTTGACCAGCTCGGTGTACTCGTAGACCTGGCCGCCGATGAAGATCGCGCCCATGAAGAACGTGAGGGCGAACCACGCGCGGAGCTTCTTCACGTCACCGCGCTCGGCGGCGAAGACGCCGAGCTGGCAGGTGAGCGAGGAGAGCACCAGGATCGTGGTGTTGATCGAGGAGAACGTCACGTTGAGGGCGTGCGCCTTCTCGGCCCAGAACTCGGCTCCCTTGACGGAGCGGAGCGTGAAGTACATCGCGAAGAGCGCCGCGAAGAACATCAGCTCGGAACTGAGCCAGACGATCGTTCCGACGCTGACCATGTTCGGTCGATTGACCGATCCGTGCGCGTGCCCGGTTTCTGTTGCTGTTGCTGTCGCCACGACGGACATTATGTCGGTCCCTTATTCCGTCTTCACGTCGGGGGGTGTCCCTCGGAGTGTCCGGTGCGTGCGGTATGCCCGCTTGGAGGGCGACGGGGTGCCCGCACGGGGGCTGAGCAGCGGCGTGTCCCTTTTCTGACGGTTCCTCGGGCGGGCCCGCCACCCCCTTGCCCGGTGCGTCGTCGCACGGGCGGCGCAGTGCCGGGTGTAGGGGAGAGGGTGCCGCGTCCGCCGTCCGGGTGGACCGGCGGGGTCCGGGTGACGGGCCGTCCTCCGGGTGGGTGAGCCGTCGGCGGGGCGGCTCGGGGAGGAACGTGCGCGAGGGGGACCGGCGACGGGGGAAACGGGAGTAGCATCCGGGTCAGGTGAACGTGGTCCGGATCACACTTGAGGGAGCAGGGCCCATGGCGTACACGACCGACGAGACGCTCACCGTCCTCGTCTACAGCGACGACCGCAACACCCGCGAGCAGGTGCTGACGGCACTCGGCCGCCGGCCCGCCGAGGATCTTCCGGAGCTGTCCTATCTGGAGTGCGCGACCACCCCCGCGGTGATCAAGGCACTGGAGAAGGGGGGCATCGACCTCTGCGTGCTGGACGGCGAGGCGGTCCCGGCCGGCGGGCTCGGCCTCGGGCGCCAGCTCAAGGACGAGATCTACGGCTGCCCGCCGGTGCTGGTGCTGATCGGCCGGCCGCAGGACTCCTGGCTCGCCGCCTGGAGCCGGGCCGACGCCGCGATCTCCCACCCGGTCGACCCGGTGGCGCTGGCCGGAGCGGTCGCCACCCTGCTGCGGGCCCGGCTGGAGAAGCGGGCCCCGGTCGCACGCTGAGCGCTGTCGTCTCACTCCTGGAGAGGGCCGGGGCCGGGCGCCCCGCCGCTCGATAGGCTGGCTCCATCCGTACGGACGTCCCCCGGCGCGGGGGAACCGACAACAGCTGGAGTCAGCCATGGTGAACGTGAACCCTGCGAACGGTGGTACCGACCCCGCGCAGGTGGTCCGCACCTGGCCGGACCTCCTGGCGGCGCTGTTGAAGGGGGAGGACCTCGACCGCTCCTCCACCGCGTGGGCGATGGACCGGATCATGAGCGGCGAGGCGTCCCCCGTCCAGGTGGCCGGGTTCATGGTGGCGCTGCGGGCCAAGGGCGAGACGGTCGACGAGATCGCCGGTCTGGTCGACGCGATGTACGAACACGCCGAGCCGCTGCACATCCCCGGCCCGGCGGTCGACATCGTCGGCACCGGTGGCGACCGGGCGAAGACCGTCAACATCTCCACCATGTCGGCGATCGTCGCGGCCGCCGCCGGGGCGAAGGTGGTCAAGCACGGCAACCGGGCCGCCTCATCCTCCAGCGGCTCCTCGGACGTGCTGGAGAAACTCGGGGTGGCACTCGACCTGTCGGCCCGGCGGGTGGCCGAGGTGGCCGAGGAGGTCGGGCTCACCTTCTGCTTCGCGGCGAAGTTCCACCCCTCCATGCGGCACGCGGCCACCGCGCGGCGCGACCTCGGCGTGCCGACCGCCTTCAACATCCTCGGCCCGCTGACCAATCCGGCGAAGGTCACCTCGCATGCCATCGGCTGCTTCGACACCCGGCTCGCCGGGCTGATCGCGGGCGTGCTGGCCCGGCGCGGGGCGACGGCGCTGGTGTTCCGCGGCGACGACGGGCTGGACGAGCTGACCATCACCACCACCTCGCGGGTGTGGGTGGTGCGCGACGGGCTGGTCACCGAGACCGCCTTCGATCCGCGGGACGTCGGCATCGAGCTGGTCGGCATCGAGACGCTGCGCGGGGCCGACGCCGCGTACAACGCCGAGGTCGCGCGCCGGCTGCTGGCCGGGGAGCGCGGGCCGGTGCGGGACGCCGTCCTGCTGAACACGGCGGCGGCGCTGGTCGCGATGGACCTCGGCGACGCGCCGCTGACGGAGCAGCTCGCGGCCGCCATGGTCCGGGCGGCCGAGGCGATCGACTCGGGCGCGGCGCAGGACCTGCTGCGGCGCTGGTCGGAGGCCACCAGCCGGATCTGAGGCGGTGGTTGAGGGCCCGGGCCGATGCGTCGGCGCCGGGTCCGAGCGCTCCGGAGGTGGGCGGGCGAGAACACCGTCCGGATGGTGGATACCTGTTTGACCGTCCGACGGACCCGACCTAGAGTCTTCGCCAGGTCATGAGTGACAGCGCGAAGCCCCAGCTGGCTGTCCGGCAACCCTCCGTCCGTGGCGGGGTGCCCTGGGTGAGGACCGGGTCGCCGGGCAAACCGTCCGTGCGACAAGCGCGGACACCGGACGACGAGCACTCCCGGGGTCCCTCACCCCTAGAAGGAGTGCACCCTCATGTCCGTCTCCCTCGATCTCCACGCTCCGCTCGCCGTCCTCGGCCACGACGTCCAGGTGCCGCTCGCCAGCGGAGAGAAGGTCGGTTACGCGGCGCTCGACTACGCGGCCAGCGCGCCGGCGCTCCAGCGGGTCTGGGACGACGTCGCCGCCTACGCGCCGTACTACGGCAGCGTGCACCGGGGCGCCGGGTACCTCTCGCAGCTGTCCACCGACCTGTTCGAGCAGAGCCGCCGGACCGTCGCCGAGTTCCTCGACCTGCGCGAGGGCGACCAGGTGGTCTTCACCCGCGCCACCACCGACTCGCTCAACCTGCTGGCCTCGGCCGTGCCGGCCGGCACCCGGGTGTTCGCCTTCGAGACCGAGCACCACGCCTCGCTGCTGCCCTGGGCGCACGCCGGGCTGGAGGTCGGCTACCTGCGGGCGCCGCGCTCGCGGGCCGAGGCGGTGGCTGCGCTGGAGGCGGCGCTCGCCGCGGCGCCCGAGGGGCCGAAGCTGCTGTGCGTCACCGGCGCCTCAAACGTGACCGGCGAGCTGTGGCCGGTGGCCGAGCTGACCGAGACCGCGCACCGGTACGGCGCCCGGGTGGTGCTGGACGCCGCCCAGCTGGCCCCGCACCACCGGGTCTCGGTGCGCGAGCTGGGCGTGGACTGGATCGCCTTCTCCGGCCACAAGCTGTACGCCCCGTTCGGCGCCGGGGTGCTGGCCGGGCGGGCGGACTGGCTGGACGCGGCCGAGCCGTACCTGGCCGGCGGCGGGGCGACCCGGACGGTCGCCCGGGAGCCGGACGGCTCGGTGGCGGTGCAGTGGCACACCGGCCCGGCCCGGCACGAGGCCGGCTCGCCGAACGTCATCGGCGCCTACGCGATCGCCTCGGCCTGCCGGGCGCTGACCGAGGCCGGCTTCGACGCGCTGGAGGCCCGGGAGCGGCAGCTGGTCGATCGGCTGACGGCGGGGCTGGCGGAGATCCCGGAGGTCAAGGTGCTGAACCTGTTCGGCGAGGGCTCCGCCCGGGTGGGGGTGCTGTCCTTCGTCGTCCGGGGCTGGAACAGCTCGCACTTCTCGGCCGCGCTGTCCGCCGAGTACGGCATCGGGGTGCGCGACGGGCTGTTCTGCGCCCACCCGCTGGTGCGGACGCTGCTCGGGGACGAGGACGTGGCGCCGTCCGAGTGCGGGGCGCCGGAGCCCTCGCTCCCGGGGGAGCGCAGCCTGAACGCGATCCGGGTGAGCTTCGGGGCCGGTACGCCGGACGAGCACGTCGAGCGATTCCTGACCGCCGTCCGCGAGCTGGTCACCGACGGCGCAGCGTGGAACTACCGCAACGAGGGCGGCCGTTGCGTCGCCGACAGCCGCCGCTAGGGCGTGATCGGAAAGACACGCTCCAGGGCGGGACTACTCGTCCAGGCCGAGGGCGAAGGCCGCTTCCAGGTCGTGCTGGGAGTAGGTGCGGAAGGCGATCTGGGTCTCCGTGTGGGCCACGCCCGGGACCTTGTTCAGCCGGCCCGGGATGACCTCGGCCAGGTCGTCGTGGCGGCGCACCCGGACCATCGCCACCAGGTCGTAGCCGCCGGTCACCGAGTACACCTCGCTGACCCCCTCGATCGCGGCGATGGCCTCGGCGATCTCCGGGATGCGGTCGACACTGGTCTTGATCAGGACGATGGCGGTGATCACTGTTCAGCGCTCCTTCGTGGGGTGCGGCCAGCGTATCGGGCCTCGACCGGGGCGTCTCGGGGGGTGTCCGACCATGGTGCAGGCGTAGAGGAAGCCGGCCGAGAAGCCGATCACGTGCACCAGGTAGGCCACTCCGGGACCGGCCGAGTGCACCGACCACCACTGCAGGGCGAACCAGAGGCCGAGCACCAGCCAGGCGGGGAAGCGCAGCGGGAGAAAGAGGAGCAGCGGCACCAGGGTGGTCACCCTGGCCCGCGGGTGCAGGCGCAGGTACGCCCCGAGCACGGCGGAGATCGCGCCCGAGGCGCCGATCAGGACCCGCGTGGAGCCGGGGGAGTGCGCCTCGGCGAGCGCGAAGCCGTACGAGGCGAGGCTCCCGGCGGCCAGGTAGAAGAGGAGGTACCTGGTCCGGCCGATCCGCCGTTCGACGGTGGGGCCGAAGACATGGAGGAAGAGCAGGTTGCCCAGCAGGTGCAGCCAGCCGGCGTGCAGGAACAGCCCGGTGAGGGCGGAGACCGCCGGGCGCTTGCCCGGGGTGGGGGAGGCGGGGCAGCCGGGGACCGGGTCGGGGCCCGCGGCCAGCTGCTCGGCGGTGAGCGGGTGGCCGGTCAGCAGTTCGGCGGGGACGGCGCCCCAGCGCTGCTCGTACCGCTGCTCGGCGCAGATCCGGGCCTGGCCGGTGCCGTACAGCGGGTTGAGACCGGCGGCCGGGCCGAGCAGGAAAAGCAGGGTGTTGACCGCGATCAGGGCGTAGGTGACCGCCGGTGCGGGCACCGCCGGGCGGTCGCCCCGCGCTTCCGTGTGGTCGGGGGCCGCGAGCGCCATGCGGCCAAGCATCCCTCCGCGCGCGGCAGGTGACACGGCGGTTTACGGCAGGTGGGCTAGCCACCGTGTTCCGGCAACCGGTGGTCGGGGTGGTTGCCCCAGGCAATAGGCTGGGGGCGGGCAATCCCGTCTCCCGCCGCCGACGCCGGGGCTCCGGGGGGAGCGCCTAGCCCACCCAGGGACCAGCCGAGAGGATCCCCAATGACCGTCCCCGCACTGACCGCCGAGACGCGCTGGCGCTGCACGCTGTGCGGCAACCTCACCCGCTTCGACGTGACCCGCACCGCGCGGGTGACCGAGTTCCTGCACTTCGACCTGGCCGGCGAGTCCGAGGTCGAGGAGACCGAGGTGCTCAGCGAGACGATCGAGTCGGTGCGCTGCCGTTGGTGCAACGCCGTGGACCAGGTCGAGCTGGTGGCCCGCCCGGGCGCCGAGGGCGCGGAGACCCCCGCCGAGCAGGGCTGACCCCGCGGGTGCGGTGGGCGGTGAGCGACGCGGCCGCCCACCGCACGGGACAATACAGACAAGACGCACGGAGCGTGACGACAGGGGCGGCCGCGAGCCGCACCCGCTGGACCAGGATCGGAGCCGAGGACGTGGTGGACGCAGCGAGGGAGCCCGGCGAAGCGCAGGGGCTTCAGCCCGCTGCGCAGGCACCGGAGCCGGCCGCCGGGACGGTCCCGTCCGAGACCGCCGTGTCGGAGGGCGCCGCCGCTGGTTCCGGTGCCGCCGCTTCCGGTGCCGCCGCGGAGCGCGTGGTCGAGAAGCTGGACCGGCCGCTGCCGGAGGGCGTGCGCCGGCGCGTGGTCGGGCTGGCCTCCGACGCGCTGGGCGGGCTGCCGCCCGCGGAGCTGCCGCAGAGCCTGCGTCAGTACGTCAAGTTCACCCCGGCGCGGCGGGCCAAGTACGCGGCCACCGCGCTGGCGGCGGCGCTGGAGTCCGAGCCGGCCTTCCGGGTGCGGATAGCGGAGCGGCTGCGACTGGGCCAGCCGGACCTGGTGAAGGCGCTGGAATCGGGCACCGTTCCCGGCGCCGCCGATCCGATGGACGTCGCGGCCGCCGCCTACCTGGTGCGCTCCGAGGGTTGGAGCCGACTGGTCGCCGAGGCCGGCGAGGAGGCCGAGCGGGCCGGCGCCGAGGACGCGGCGGCGGAGGCCACCCGGCTGGTGGAGAAACTGCAGGCCGAGCTGGCCGAGGTGCGGGCCGCGGCGCGGGCGGACCTGGACCGCCAGCGCGCGGAGTTCGAGGGCGTCCGGCGGGAGGTCGAGTCGCTGCGCAAGAAGGTGCGGTCGCTGGAGAGCGACACCCGCCGGGCGCAGGCCGAGACCCGGCGGGTGACCGGGGAGCTGGAGGCCGCGAAGGCGCAGGCCGCGGGCGAGCGCAGCGCGGCCGAGGGCGAGGCGCGGCGGCTGCGGCACCGGGTGTCCGAGCTGGAGACCGCGGCCGAGCAGGGCCGCCGGTCGGCCAGGGAGGGGCGCAGCGTCGAGGACATGCGGCTGCGGCTGCTGCTGGACACGGTGCTGCAGTCGGCGCAGGGCCTCCAGCGCGAGCTGGCGCTGCCGGTCTCCCAGATCCGCCCGGCGGACCTGGTGGAGGCGGTGGTGCCGGGGGCGGCCTCGCCGCACGACGTGGCCCGGCGCGGCCTGGCGGAGGACGATCCGGCGCTGCTGGACCAGCTGCTGGCGATCCCGCAGGTGCACCTGGTGGTGGACGGCTACAACGTGACCAAGACCGGGTACCCGGCGCTGCCGCTGGAGCAGCAGCGGATCCGGCTGCTGGGCGGGCTGGCGATGCTGGCCCAGCGCACCCAGGCGGAGGTCACCTGTGTGTTCGACGGGCAGGACCTGGACGTGCCGGTCATCATGGCGCCGCCGCGCGGGGTGCGGGTACGGTTCAGCCGGACCGGGGAGACCGCGGACGAGCTGATCCGCCGTCTGGTCCGGGCCGAGCCGCAGGGCCGTCCGGTGGTGGTGGTGTCCACCGACCGGGAGGTCGCGGAGGGCGTGCGGAAGGCGGGTGCGCGCCCGGTGGCCTCGGTGCTGCTGCTGAACCGGCTGGCCCGCCCCTGATCGGGGCCGGTTGCCGTGACCGCTGGTCAGTGCCCTTTCCGGGCGCTTTCCGCCGGGGTGTGCGGATCCGGTGAAGTCAGCGTGGGAACCGGAGTTCACGCCTTCGGGGGAGTGGCAAAACGGATAGATCTTCACTAGGGTCTGGCGTCAAACCTATTTTCCGGAATCTCACCCGAACAGGTGAGTCCATTGGAAGAAGGAGCCGGTCCCTTGGCCTCCCACCGCCGTCCCAAGCAGCCGAGCCGCGCGCGGGTCTCCGTGCTCACCGCTGCCGCTGCGACCGCGGTCGCCCTCTCCGCCCAGGTGGCCGCGCACGCCGCGCCGCAGCCGAACACGTCCGACGTGAAGGCGCAGATCGACCAGCTCCAGCAGGAGCAGGAGCAGGCGGCGGAGAAGTACAACGGCGCCAAGGAGCGCGCCGACCAGCTCCGCAAGCAGGCCGACCAGCTGCAGGACCAGGTGGCCCGCAGTCAGGACCAGATGAGCCAGCTGCAGACCGGACTGGCCCAGGTCGCGGGCGAGCAGTACCGCACCGGCGGCATCGACCCGTCCGTCCAGCTGATGCTCTCCTCCGACCCGACCGGCTACCTGGACAAGGCGTCGAGCGTCCAGCAGGCCAGCGAGAGCCAGACCGAGGCGCTCAAGGGCCTGCTCGACCAGCAGCGCCGGCTGGACCAGGAGAAGGCCGAGGCGGCCGCCGTGCTGGCCTCGCTGGACTCCACCACCAAGGACCTCAACCAGGCCAAGGCGGACGTCAACCAGAAGCTGAAGGCCGCGCAGGACCTGCTGAACTCGCTCAGCGCCGCGGACCGGGCCGCGCTGAAGGCCCAGCAGCAGCAGGACGACCGCGCCTCGCGCGGCGCGGCCCGGGTCGACCTCAGCAGCCTGCCGCCGGCCAGCGGTTACGCGGCCGTGGCCGTCGCCAAGGCGATGAGCAAGCAGGGCTCGCCGTACGTGTGGGGCTCCACCGGGCCGAACACCTTCGACTGCTCGGGCCTGATGGTCTGGTCGTACGCCCAGGCCGGCGTCTCGCTGCCGCGCACCTCGCAGGAGCAGGGCAACGTCGGCACCCGGGTGCCCTCGCTGGACCAGGCCCAGCCGGGCGACCTGGTGATCTACGGCAGCGACCGGCACCACGTCGGGATGTACATCGGCAACGGCATGGTGGTCCACGCGCCGCACACCGGTGACGTCGTGAAGGTGATGAAGGCCGACGCGATGCCGATCAACACGATCCGCAGGGTCTGACGGCCCGACACGCCCGGGGGGTTCGACTCCGCCCCTGTGATCCGCGCCACCTCCCGATCCGGGGGGTGGCGCTTCAGGCTTGCCCATTGCCCGACCGAGCGGTGAGCGTCGATCAGCTTTGCGTGCAGCAGTGATCACGATCAGTCATTTTCACAAATGAACATGGGTAACCTTCCGTCTTTTTTCTGACAAGGATTTGAACGGATCACGGTTCAGTTACTAGGGTCGTGCCCCGAACCACCGCACTGTCGATCACCCAGCCTGGGTGGCGGCGGTGGTTTCCGTCGAGTTCGCGAAACAGCGGGGCAGGTCGAAGCGACTGCCCGACAGGGGAGCCCAGTGGTCGGGGGCGCTGCGGAGCGGAGCCGGGGAACCATGTTCCTCCGGGGTGAATCGGCGCCAGGTCGGCCGCTGGTGAGGCCGTGAGGCGTCGTAGGGCATGCTTCCGGCCCGAACCCGTCAGCTCACCCGGTAGGCGGATGTAGGAAGAAGGAGTCCGCCTTCGTGGCGTCCCATCGTCGTCCCAAGCCCGCCAGCCGCGCTCGTGTCTCGATCCTGACCGGTTTCGCCGCCGCGGCCGTCGCCCTCTCCGCGCAGACCGGCGCGCACGCCGACCCGCAGCCGACCAAGGAACAGGTCAAGGAGCAGGTCGACCAGCTCAACGAGCAGGCCGAGCAGGCGACCGAGAAGTACAACGCGGCGCAGGAGAAGCAGCAGGAGCTGGAGAAGCAGGTCTCCGGCCTGCAGGACCAGGTGGCCCGTCAGCAGGCGCAGGTGACCGACCTGCAGGGCGGCCTCGCCGAGATCGCCGGCGAGCAGTACCGCAACGGGGGCATATCCCCGACCGTCCAGCTGATGTTCTCCTCCAGCCCGGACAACTTCCTCAACCAGGCCGGGGCGCTGAACCAGGCCGGTGACACCCAGAAGAACCAGCTGAAGCAGCTCCAGGAGCAGCAGCGCAAGCTGGACCAGGACCGCACCGAGGCGCAGGGCAAGCTCGCCGAGCTGGAGTCCACGACCGCGCAGCTGAAGGCGTCCAAGGAGGACGTCCAGAACAAGCTGAAGGCGGCCCAGGACCTGCTCAACACGCTGACCGAGCAGGAGCGCCAGGCGATCAAGGCGGCCGAGGACAAGGCCGCCGCCGACGCCAAGGCCAAGGCGGACGCCGCCGCGCAGGCCTCCCAGTCGGGCTCCGGTGACCGCGCTTCGCGCGACAGCGGCCGCTCCGACCTCGGGTCGGGCTCCTCGAACGCGCCGGTCAAGATCGCCCCGGGCAGCTCGCACGGTGCCGCCGCGCTGGCCGCCGCCGCCACCAAGGTCGGCAGCCCGTACGTCTGGGGCGCCACCGGCCCCAGCTCCTTCGACTGCTCCGGCCTGATGGTCTGGGCGTTCAACCAGGCCAACGTGTCGCTGCCGCGCACCTCGCAGGAGCAGGCCGGCGCCGGCACCCGGATCGGCACGGACCTCTCCCAGGCCCAGCCCGGCGACCTGCTGATCTTCTACAGCGACGCCCACCACGTCGGCATCTACGCGGGCAACGGCCAGGTGCTGCACGCGCCCAAGCCGGGTGCCTCGGTGCGCTACGAGGCCGTCTCCAACATGCCGCTGGCTTCCATCGTGCGGGTCTGATCCCCGCCAGGTCCTCGCAGGCCCGGTCCTCCGCCACGGAGGGCCGGGCCTGCGGCTTTTCCGGCGGCTCGGTCGAATGTCCGAATAGGGGTCAAATATTCGGGTCGGGAGGGGTTTGGACTCACTTGCCCGGACTCGCTAACGTCTGCCACCGGACTCCCGCTCGACGGCCGCCCACCGGGGTGCGGCCGCGGGGCCGCGCCGCAGGACTGGAGCCGCTGCCGCCATGCCCGTGCACCGCCGTTCCCAACTGCTCGCCCGTGCGCTGGTACTGACCGCGGCCGCCACCACGGCCCTGGGCGTGGCGACCGTCGGCAGCGCCCAGGCCGCCCCCGGGGGGCCGGACAAGCCCGACCGCAGGGACGTCAAGGCGCAGGTCGAGCAGCTGTACGACGAGGCCGAGCAGGCCTCGGAGAAGTACAACGCCGCCCAGGAGGCCCAGAAGAGGCTCCTGAGCGAGACCGCGAACCTGCAGGGTGAGGTGGCTGCTGCCCAGGACCAGCTCAACCAGCTGCGCGGGGACCTGGCCACGGTCGCCGGGGCCGAGTACCGGAGCGGCGGAATGACCCAGACCGCCCAGCTGATGCTCTCCACCGACCCAGAGGCCTACCTCGCCCGCGCCCGTACCCTCGGCCAGGCTGCCGAGCGGCAGCAGGAGACCCTGCACGAGCTGGTCTCCCGTCAGCGCAGGCTCGACCAGCGACGCACCGAGACCGCGGCCAAGCTCGCCGAGCTGGACCAGGCCCGCCGCTCGCTGGCCGAGAACAAGCAGCAGATCCAGCAGCGGCTGACCGCGGCGCAGCAGCTGCTGAACAGCCTGGGTGCCGCCGAGCGGGCCAGGATGGACGCCCAGGACGCCCAGGACGCCGAGCAGCGCGCCACCCGTGGCACCGACCGGCTGGACCTCGGCACCACGCCGCCGGCCTCCGAGCGCGGGGCGGCCGCGCTGGCCGCCGCGGTGCGGATGATCGGCTCGCCCTACGTCTACGGATCCGCCGGGCCCCGTGCCTTCGACTGCTCCGGTCTGATGTACTACAGCTGGCGGCAGGCCGGAGTGACCCTGCCGCGGACCTCGCAGGCCCAGGCGTACGCCGGGCAGCGGATCAGCCTCTCCGAAGCACGGCCGGGAGACCTGGTGATCTTCTACCGGGACATGCACCACGTCGGGATGTACGCCGGCGGCGGGGTCATGGTGCACGCCCCGTACCCGGGCGCCAAGGTCCGGTACGAGAGCGTCAACTCGATGCCGGTCTCGGGGGTGGTCCGGCTCTGAGCGCGACGCCTTCCCGCCCGGCCGAACCGTACCCGATAGAAGCGCCCGGCTGCGTGCTGTCCCGGCGCGGAGCACTGCTGCTGGCGGCCGGCGGGCTGGCCCAGCTGTCGCTGCCCCCGGCCGCTCCGGCGGCGTTGCCGGACGGGCGGGCCGCCGACCGGCGCACGGCGGTGGCCGGGCTGCTGGCGGAGCGGGCGCGCTCGCTGCCCGTCTGGTCCGGGCTCGCGGGGGCCGGGGCGACGTACCGCAACCTGGTGCTGTCGTCCGGGCCGCAGGCCCCGGCGGCGGGCGGGCCGGAGCGGCTGACCGCGTCCGTCGAACTGGCGGTGCGGATCGCCGGGTACGACGAGTACCCGGTGGTGTACCCGCGCCGGATCGAGCTGGTCCGGCACCGGGACGGCTGGCGGGTCGAGCACGAGGAGGGCACGGGCGGACCGCCGGCGCTCTGGGACCTCGGCCCCGCCCGGACCGCACCCGGCGCCCGGTGCCTGGTACTGGGCCTGGCCGCAGGGCCCGACCCGGCCGGCCTGGTCGCGGTGGGGGACCAGGCGGTGCCGGCCGTCAGCGCGGTCTGGGGCGGTGGCTGGGCCGGCCGACTGCTGCTCGAACTGCCCGCCACCGAGCCGCAGTTCGCCCGGCTGCTGGAGGCCGACCCGGCGAGCTGGACGGGCATGGCGGCGGTCACCGTGGCCGCCCCCGGCGCGCCCTGGCACACCCCGGCGGACCGGGTGGTGATCAACCCCGAGGCGTTCGGGCGGCTGAGCGACTTCGGCCGACAGGTGGTCGTCACCCACGAGGCCACCCACGTCGCGACCCGGGCCGACACCCGGGCCTGGACCCCGCTGTGGCTCTCCGAAGGCGCCGCCGACTGGACCGCCTACCGCGGGTCCGGCCGCCGCCCGCAGCAGATCGCCCCCGAGCTCACCCGGGACGTCGCCGCCGGGAAGCTGCCCACCGCGCTGCCCGCCGACGGGGACTTCGCCGCCGGTGCCACCGGCATCGCCCAGGCCTACGAACAGGCCTGGCTCGCCTGCGACCTCATCGCCCGCCGCTACGGGACGGAGCGGCTGGTCGCGTTCTACCGGGCGGTCGGCGCGGCCGACGGGCAGGGCGAGGACCGGGACCGCCGTACCGACCGGCTGCTGCGCGGCGAACTGGGCATCGGCCTGGCCGAGTTCACCGCGCTCTGGCTGGCCGAGGTGCAGGCGCTGAGAACCGGGTAGCTAACGACCGGCCGGGTGGTCGATGCCGTCCAGCAGGTCCTGCTCGTACGCGATGCCCGGGCGCACCGGGTAGGCGGAGGCGGGCGGCAGCGCGGCGGGCTCGGGGAGCACCACGGTGGGCGGCAGGGGCGCCGCGGCGCGGGTCGAGCGCCAGAGCCGCACGGCGGAGAGCACGGTGGCGGTCAGCAGAAGCAGGTTGCGCAGGCCCAGCACGGTGATCGCCAGCGGCTCGCTGTTCAGGACCTGGGTGAACATGGTCGGGAATTCGAGCAGGGTGAGCGGGCAGGCGACCAGGATCAGCAGGGCCACCGGCCGCTGGCTGGTGCCGCGCACGGTCAGGCAGACCGCCGCCACGCCGATCAGCCACACCAGGTACTGCGGGCTGATCACCCGGCTGGTCACCACGAAGACCAGCAGCGCGCACAGCGCGGCGTCGTACATGGTGGCCGCGTTGCGGCGGCGGGCGGTGAAGCGCCACAGCAGCAGCCAGAGGAAGCCCAGCACGGTGCCGGCCATCATCACCTTGCTGATCACGCCGACCCACGGCCCGAGCATCTCGGGGGAGCCGTAGTTCATGGTGACCTTGCCGTTCCAGCCCCCGGCGATCCGGGCCAGGTGCAGTGGCAGGGCGCCGACCGACTCGACCTCGATGCCGCGGTCCTTCTGGAAGGCCAGGAAGCCGAAGGCGCCGTTCATCCCGGCCGCGAGCAGGAAGCCCACCGAGACGGCGGTGGCCGCGGCCAGCGTCCAGGAGCGGCGGGTGCGGCGGCCGGACGGGGTGCCGATCAGGCCGAGCAGAGGCCAGACCTTGACGATGCCGCCCAGGCCCAGCAGCAGCCCGCCGACCGCCGGGCGGCGGATCAGCGCGAGCAGACCGGCCAGGGCGAGCGCGGTGACCAGCAGGTCGAAGCGGTTGTAGATCATCGGGCCGAGCAGCGGCACGCCGACCACCCACATCCAGGCGCCGGTCAGGGCCCGGCCCTTGCGCAGGCCGGTGCGGATCAGCAGCGCGGCAGCGGCGGCGTCGGCGAGGCCGCAGATCACCCAGAACGAGGTCAGGTACGACCAGGGGAGCAGGCCCGGCAGCAGGATCACCAGGGCGGCGCCGGGCGGGTACTGCCAGGTCACGTCGTCGAACGGGAAGGTGCCGGTCTGCAGCACGCCGTACCAGGCGTGGTAGATCATCCAGACGTCGGCCGTGACGTCGCCGCCGGGCGACTTCAGCACGCCGGTCATCAGCAGCACCAGCACGGTGCGGGTGGCCACCCAGGTCGCCACGAGGGCGGCGAGCGCCCCGAGCGGGCGGCCGAGGCGGCCGCGCGAAGTACCGGACTCGGTGGCCGGGGCCAACTCCACTGCGCTCCCTCGTTCGTCTCGACGTCCTCACCGGAGGCGTCGTACTGACGGACGCCCGGGCCGCCGCGTCCGCGGCGGCCTAGGTACTAGGACTGACCCGGAGGTCGAACGGTTGCCGTGTGCGGTTCCGTTCCCGGCGGGCCATGGTGTTGACCTATCGTACGGATCACCCAGCGGTACACCGAGCACCCCCCGACCGAGCGAGCCGTGGCCTGATGCACAGAACCTTGATCGTCACCAATGACTTCCCGCCCCGCCCGGGAGGCATCCAGGCCTTCGTGCACAACATGGCCGTCCGTCAGCCCGCAGGGAGCGTCGTGGTCTACGCCTCGACCTGGCGGGACGGCACCGAGGTGCGGCGCTTCGACGCCGAGCAGCCGTTCCCGGTGATCCGGGACCGCACGAAGGTGATGGTTCCCACACCGCGGGTCACCCGGCGGGCCGCCGAGATCCTGCGCACGGAGAAGTGCGACTCGGTCTGGTTCGGCGCCGCCGCTCCGCTCGGCCTGATGGCGCCCGCGCTGTGCCGGGCCGGGGCCGGGCGGCTGCTGGGCATGACCCACGGGCACGAGGCCGCCTGGGCGCAACTGCCGGGCTCCCGGCAGCTGCTGCGGCGGATCGGGGCGGGCACCGACGTGCTGACGTACCTGGGCGAGTACACCCGCTCGCGGATCGCCGCCGCGGTCGGGCCGCGGGCCGCGGCCCGGATGGTGCAGCTGCCGCCGGGCGTGGACGAATCGACCTTCCACCCGGCCTCGGGTGGCGCCGAGGTGCGCCGGCGGCTGGGGCTGGCGGACCGGCCGGTGGTGGTCTGCGTCTCCCGGCTGGTGCCGCGCAAGGGCCAGGACACCCTGATCGAGGCGATGCCGCAGATCCTGGCGGACGTGCCGGACGCGGTGCTGCTGATCGTCGGCGGCGGGCCGTACCGGGCGGACCTGGAGAAGCTGGCGGAGGCCAGGGGCGTACGGGCCTCGGTGCGGTTCACCGGCTCGGTGCCCTGGGAGGAGCTGCCCGCCCACTACGGGGCCGGGGACGTCTTCGCGATGCCCTGCCGGACCAGGCGCGGCGGGCTGGACGTGGAGGGCCTGGGGATCGTCTACCTGGAGGCCTCGGCGACCGGCCTGCCGGTGGTCGCGGGGGACTCCGGCGGGGCCCCGGACGCGGTGCTGGAGGGCGAGACCGGGTACGTGGTGCCGGGCGGCTCGGCCGCGGCGGCCGCGGAGCGGATCGTCCGGCTGCTGGGGGACGAGGAGCTGCGGCGGCGGATGGGCGAGGCCGGGCGGCGCTGGGTGGAGCGCTCCTGGCGCTGGGACCTGCTGGCCGGGCGGCTGACCTCGCTGCTGGCGGCCTGAGCCCCCGCGGACGGGCCGGTACGCGGCCGGGCCCCGCCCCCCTTCTCGGCCTTCTCGGGGGCGGGGCCCGACCACGTCCACGACTACTACTTCTTGTAGAGCGCCTCGACCTCGGCGGCGTAGTCCTTGAGCACCACGTTGCGCTTGAGCTTGAGCGAGGGCGTCAGGTGGCCGCTCTCCTCGGAGAACTCGGTGTCCAGCAGGCGGAACTTCTTGACCGCCTCGGCGTGCGAGACGGCCGCGTTGCCGTCGTCCACCGCGCTCTGCAGGGCGGCCAGCAGGTCCGGGTCGTCGGCGAGCTCGGCGACGGTGGCGGTGGCGGGCTTGCCGTTGAGCTCCTTCCACTTCGGGAAGAAGTCCGGGTCGACGGTGATCAGACAGGCGATGAAGGGCTTGCGGTCGCCGACCACCATGACCTCGCCGACCAGGGCGTGGGCACGGATCCGGTCCTCGATCACGGCCGGGGCGACGTTCTTGCCGCCGGCGGTGACGATGATCTCCTTCTTGCGGCCGGTGATGGTCAGGTAGCCCTCGGAGTCCAGCGAGCCGAGGTCGCCGGTGGCCATCCAGCCGTCCTTGAGGGTGTCGGCGGTGGCCTGCGGGTTGTTCCAGTAGCCGGTGAAGACGTGCGGGCCCTTGAAGTAGACCTCGCCGTCCTCGGCGATCCGGACGGAGGCGCCGGGGACCGGCTGGCCGACCGTACCGATCTTCGGCTTGTCCCACGGGTTGAAGGCGGTGGCCGCGCAGGTCTCGGTAAGGCCGTAGCCCTCCAGGACGGTGAAGCCGATGCCCCGGTAGAAGTGGCCGAGCCGCTCGCCGAGCGGGGCGCCGCCGGAGATCGCGTGGGTGGCCCGGCCGCCGAGGGCGGCGCGCAGCTTGCTGTAGACCAGCTT
The DNA here is from genome assembly GCF_042734825.1 of Kitasatospora sp. NPDC059648. NCBI lineage: Bacteria > Bacillati > Actinomycetota > Actinomycetes > Kitasatosporales > Streptomycetaceae > Kitasatospora > Kitasatospora sp. NPDC059648. The sequence continues at coordinate 77,469 of NZ_JBHWDU010000014.1, forward strand.
GTCGAACACCGCGTGCTTGAGCCGCAGGACCAGGCCCGCGCCGCCGGCGTCCAGCGCCCGGCTGTAGGCGATGGCGGTCTCGGCGGCCTTGTCGAAGATCTTGCCCTTGCCGTCGGCCTGGGCCTTGGCACGGGCGGTGTTGTAGACCTTCTCGAACACCCTGGGCACGCCCAGGATCAGGCTCGGCCTGAAGGCGGCCAGCTCCGCGGTGACGTCCTTGACGTCGGAGACGTGGCCCAGCTTGATCGGGGCCATCGCCGGGGCGATCTCGGCGATCCGGCCGAGCACGTGGGCCAGCGGCAGGAAGAGCAGGACGGAGCTGTCACCGGTGCGGAACAGCGGGGCCAGGCGCTCGACCACGTTGCCGCACTCGGCGAGGAAGTTGCCGTGGGTCAGCTGACAGCCCTTCGGGCGGCCGGTGGTGCCCGAGGTGTAGACGATGGTGGCGATGTCGTCGGGGCCGGCGATCGAGCGGCGCTCCTGCACCGTCGCGTCCGGGACGTCCCGGCCGGCCTCGGCCAGCGCGGCGAGCGCGCCGCCCTCGATCTGCCAGGTGTGCTTCAGCTCCGGCAGCCGGTCGCGGACCTCGGCGACCACCTTGACGTGCTGGTCGGTCTCGGTCAGGACGGCGACCGCGCCCGAGTCCCCGAGGATCCACTCGACCTGCTCGGCGGAGGAGGTCTCGTACACCGGCACGGTGATCGCGCCGGCCGTCCAGATCGCGAAGTCCAGCAGCGTCCACTCGTACCGGGTGCGGGACATGATGCCCACCCGGTCGCCGGGCTCGATGCCCGCGGCGATCAGGCCCTTCGCGGCGGTGTGCACCTCGGCGAGGAACTGGACCGAGGTCAGCTCCTGCCAGCGGCCGTCCACCTTCCGGCTGAGCACCGCGACGTCCGGGTGCACCTCGGCGTTCCGGTGCACAGGGTCGGAGAGGTTACCGCCGCTCGGTACCTGGTAGAGGGCCGGAAGGCTGAAGTCGAGCAAGACTGCTCCTCGTTCGCGACGCTGCGGGACGGCAGGACGTTACTGCCCGGTAGGCAGCTTCGACCAGGGGGGTCGGCCCCGGTGTTCGAAGTGTCACACCCGGGCGGGTCGGACCAGGCCGTGACCGGGTCGTTCGACTGGCACCCTACGGCAGCCCATCGGTGACCGGCCGGTAGCATGCCCCGCCACCCGCCCCGCGGGGCCCGCCGCCCCTGCCCGCGCGGCCGAGCCGATCGCCGGTCGCGATAGCCTGCTCCGGGCGGACCGGGTCGAGCGCGCCTCGACCGGGCCGGCAGGCAGAGGGACGACACGGAGGGTCATTCCATGGCGGAGCACACCAGGTCGAGCATCACCATCGACGCGACCCCGGCCGAGGTCATGGCCGTGATCGCCGACTTCGCCGCCTACCCGGCCTGGACCGGCGAGGTCAAGGAGGTCGAGGTCCTGGGGACCGCCGAGGACGGCCGCGCCGCCGAGGTCCGACTGCTGCTGGACGCCGGCGCCATCCGCGACGAGCACACCCTCTCCTACACCTGGGACGGCGACCGAGAGGTCCGCTGGACGCTCGTCCGCAGCCAGATGCTCCGCTCGCTGGACGGCTCCTACACCCTCGCCCCGCTGTCCGGCGGCCGCACCGAGGTCACCTACCAGCTCGCCGTGGACGTCAAGATCCCGATGCTCGGCATGATCAAGCGCAAGGCCGAGAAGGTCATCATCGACCGCGCCCTGGACGGCCTGAAGAAGCGCGTCGAGGGCTGACGGGAACGGCACGGCGGAACGGGGGCTGACGGCATGACGGCGACGCGCACCATCCTGGTCAGCGGCGACGCGGGTGCGCCCACCGTGGCCGCCGCCACCGCCCTGCACGCCGCCCGGAGCGGCCACCGCACCTGGCTGCTGGCCGCCGACGACCCGCACCGCACCCTGGACGCCGTCCTCGGCACCCGGCTGGAACCCGAACCGATCCGCTACGCGCCGGGCCTGACGGTCTCCCGGATCGACGAGCAGGCCGCCTTCCGCTACGCCGTCGGCGAGCTCACCGGCCGGCTCAAGCCCGCCCTCGACCTGCTCGGCGCCGAACAGCTCGACCCCGAGGAGCTGACCGCCCTCCCCGGCATCGCCCGGCTCGCCCTGCTGCGCGCCCTGCCCGCCGCCGACCAGGACGTCCTGGTGGTGCTCGCCCCGCCGCCCGCCGAGCTGATCGCCACCCTCGCCCTGCCCGAGCAACTGGCCCGCTACCTGGACCGGCTGGTCCCCTCGCAGCGGCAGGCCGCCCGCGCGCTGCGCCCGCTGCTGGCCGGGCTGGCCGGCGTCCCGATGCCCGCCGAGTGGCTGTACGAGGGGCGCACCAAGGCCGCCGCGGTGCTCGCCGAGTCCCGCGCCGCGATCAGCGACCCGGGCACCAGCGTGCGCCTGGTCGTGCCGGCCGACGGCCACCCGTACGAGGAACTGCGCCGGACCCGGGCCGGGCTCGCGCTGTACGGACACCGGCCGGACGCCGTCGTGGTGCACGGTGCCCTGCCGCCGGGCGCCCTGGCCTCGCCCGACGCCTGGCTGGCCGCGCTGGCCCGCCGCCGCCAGGAGGAGCTGGACCGGCTCGCCGCCGTGACCGACGCCCCGGTACTGGTCACCGGCTCGGCCGAGGGCACCCTGGAGGCCGTCGCCGACCGCCTGTACGGGGACGGGCCCGGCCCCGAGCGGCTGGATCCGGAGCCCTGGCCGGTCGAGGACCGGCTCGACGAGGACGGCCTGCTGGTCTGGCACCTCGACCTGCCCGGCGCCGACCGTGCCGGTCTGGACCTGGTCCGCCGGGGCGACGACCTGGTGGTCGGCCTCGGTGCCCACCGCCGGGTGCTGCCGCTTCCCGCCGCGCTGCGCCGCTGCACCGTCGCCGGGGCGGGGCTGCACGAGGGCGTGCTGTCGGTGCGGTTCGCGCCCGACCCTTCGCTCTGGCCGCAGGGCTGACGGATTCTCCGGCCCGGCCGATCAGCGGGGCCGAGGGGTGTCGTCGGTCGGGTAGCGTCGGGCCGGAGGGCCGCGGGGTGCGGCCACGGCTGAGGAGGCGCCCGCGATGACCAGCACCGACGACCGTACCGAGCCCGGCGCGGAGCAGGGGAGCGGGCCGTCCCACCCGTTCGGGCCGGAGCTCGGCCCGCTGGTCGACGAGGTGCGCAGGTTCGCCAGCGCCGTCGGCGAGAAGGCGCAGGAGACCAGCGCCACCACCCTGATCACCCTCTCCGGGCTGGCCGACCGCCTGCGCACCCAGCAGCCGGAGGTCTACTCCCACCTCGCCGCGGCCGGCTCCGGGCTGGCCGCCGCGGGCGCCGAGCTGCTGGCCGCGTACCGGGCCGCGGTGGCCGGGCACGAGCAGCGCTGGACCGCCGGGGAGGGGGCGTCGGTGGAGAAGATCGACCTGGACGAGCCGGGCCGGACCGCGGACGCCGGAGAGGCCGGCGAGGCTGACGAGGCGTCCGCCAAGCAATGAATCCGTAACCTTCGGAGCGTGATCGCTCTGTTCTCGTACGTCACGAAGGGGGAGATTAGATAAGACTTTTGAAGCGTCGCGGCTCGGTTTTCCCAGAATTGTCTTCGGATAATGTATGCGAGGCTGTGTACGGGGGCAGGGTTGGGCGGTACCGTTCCGTCCAGCGGGAACGAGTGAATAGCTGAGGGACACATGGCTCTGACCATCGGCGTCGATGTCGGCGGTACCAAGATCGCGGCAGGCGTGGTCGACGATGCGGGTGCGATCCTGGCGCGGACCCGGGTCCCCACCCCGGCCGACCCCCAGTGGGCGGTCGACGCCATCGCGCAGGCCGTGCGCGAGCTCAAGGAGCAGCACCCCGACGTCACCGCGGTCGGCGTCGGCGCTCCCGGCTTCGTCGACAGCAACCGCTCCACGGTGATCTTCGCGCCCAACATCGACTGGGAGAACGAGCCGCTGCGCGGCCGGATCGAGGAGCTCACCGGTCTCTCCACGGTGGTCGAGAACGACGCCAACTGCGCCGCCTGGGCGGAGTTCCGCTTCGGTGCGGCCGCCGACTACCAGGACATGGTGCTGATCACCGTCGGCACCGGCATCGGCGGCGGCATCGTCCTCGACGGGCGGCTGCACCGCGGCCGCTTCGGCGTGGCCGGCGAGATCGGCCACCTCAACATGGTCCCGGACGGCCTGCAGTGCGGCTGCGGCGGCAAGGGCTGCTGGGAGCAGTACGGCTCCGGGCGCGCGCTGCGCCGCTACGGCCGGGAGAGGGCCGCGGCCGACCCGGTGCGCGGCCGGCGGATGCTGGCGCTCAACGACGGCGTCGCCGAGACCATCCGCGGCATCCACATCACCGAGGCGGCGGAGGAGGGCGACCCGCTCGCCCTGGAGTGCTACGCCGAGCTGTCCGACTGGCTGGGCCGCGGCATGGCCGACCTCGCCGCGCTGTTCGACCCGGGCGTGTTCGTCCTCGGCGGCGGCGTCTCCGACTCCGGCCGGCTGCTGCTCGACCCGGTCGCCAAGGCCTTCGAGCACTATCTGACCGGTGGGGTGCACCGCCCGCGCGCCGAGGTCGTACTCGCCTCGATGGGCTCCGCGGCCGGCATCGTCGGCGCGGCGGACCTCGCCCGCACCTGACCGCTGCTCCCCCTGCCAGACCCGCCGGCGGCGGTGCGACCGGGCCCCGACCAATCCCGGACGCGCCGCCGCCGTCGCACTACGGTCCTCTCCAGTGGCACCGCACAGGGGAGGACCGTGAGATGACCGCCGCACCCATCGCTCCGCCGCCGGGCGGCCCGCGCCGGCTGCGCCTGCTCAGCTACAACATCCGCTCGTTGCGCGACGACCGGCGGGCGCTGGTGCGGGTGATCCGGGCCTGCGCGCCCGACCTGGTCTGCGTCCAGGAGTCGCCGCGCTACTGGCGCCCCGAGGGGCAGGCCGCCTGGCTGGCCCGGCGCACCGGGACGGTGGTGCTGTCCGGGGGCGGCCGGACCGCCGCCGGGCCGTTGCTGCTCGGCCGGCCCGACGCGGTGGAGGTGCTCGGCCGGTATGACCGGCTGCTGCCCAAGACCCGCGGCCTGCACGCGCGCGGCTTCGCCACCGCGCTGCTGCGGGTGCCCGGCGCCGCGCCGTTCACCGTCACCAGCTGCCACCTCAGCCTGGACGCCGAGGAGCGCCACGGGCAGTTCGAGCTGCTGCTCGACCAGCTCGCGATCGCCGAACAGGGCGTCGTGGCAGGGGACTTCAACGAGCACCCGGACGGGCCCGGCTGGCAGCTGCTGGCCTCCCGGATGTGGGACGGGTACCCGACGGCGCCCTGGGGCGGCGAGTTCACGTCCGTTCCCGAGAACCCCTACCAGCGGATCGACGCCGTCTTCGCCACGCCCGGGATCACCGTGCTCGGCTGCGGGGTGCCGCACGGCCTGCCCGGCGTCACCGAGTCCGACCTGCGGGCCGCGACCGACCACCTGCCGGTGCTGGCCGTGGTCGAACTGCCCGAGGGCCGACCCGCGCCCCACCAGCCCGGGCTCAGACCACCGCGCCGTGGTCCGGGTCCTCCGGCTCGTCCTCGTCGCGGTCCTTCATCCGGGCGACCAGGGTGACGAAGCCGCCGAGGAAGGCGGTGACCCCGACCCAGGCGGGCCAGCCGGAGATCTCCCGCCAGACCACCGCGTCGATCAGCAGCAGGGCCGGGCCGCCGAGCACCGCCAGCCAGGCGAACTTGGCGGTGGTGTCGGCCGGCGGCAGCGGCGGGGGCTCCGGCGGGACGTAGTGGCCCTCGTCGGTCTCCTCGGCCAGCTCGAAGTCGCGCGGGCCCGAGGTGGCGGACGGGAGCAGGGGGCGGCCCGAGCGGGAGCGGGGCTGCGGGGCGAGGTCGGAGAGGTCGTCCGGGTCGCGCCGGCCGGCGCCGGGGCCGTGGCCGTCCTTGAAGCCGCCCTTGAGCTCGTTCTGCGCCCGGAGGTTCTCGACCTCGGGCCAGTTGGGGTTGGTGAGGTCCACCGGGTCGTCGAACTGGGCGACCAGGGCGGCGAAGATCGCGTCCTGTTCGGCCTGGCTGCGCTCGGGGGCGGTGCGGCGCGGGCGGGGTTCCACGGACGCGGGGGCGTCCGCCTCGGTGGACTCCCCGGCCGGTACGTTCGGCGCGGCGCCGTCGGCGGCCGTGCCTCCCGCGGCCGGGCCGCCCTGGACGGTGCCGTCCCCGTGGACGGTGGCGTCGCCCGGGACGTTCGAGGTCCCCTCGGCGCCGGCGTCCCCCCGGTCGGTGGCGTCCGTCGGCGTTCCGTCCGTCCGCGCGCCGTCCTCGCGGGGCTTCTCGTCCCCGCTGCCCGCCGTGCTGCTCTCGTGCACTTCCGGCCCTTCAGCCATGGTGATCGTCGGATTCGGCCCTGTCCGCCCCCGCCGCGTGCGCGGGAGCCAGCCGTCGGATGAAGTCCTGGCTCGCCGCGAATATTTCCGCCGCGTCGTGGTCCAGCGTCGCGACGTGGAAGCTGCGTTGGCACAGCCGCTCCGTCACGTCGGTCGAGGATATCCGGGCCAGCACCAGTTCCGAGTTGGCCGACGAGACGACGTGGTCCTGCGGGCTGTGGAAGAGCAGCACGGGCTGGGTCACCTCGGGCAGCCGCCGCCGGACGTCCTGCCACAGCCGGCCGAGCGACCAGGCGGCGTGCAGCGGCGTCCGGTCGTAAGCGAGTTCCCGGGCCCCCGGCTTGTGGATGTCGTTCGCGATCCCCGGGATGCTCGGGACGAGGTGCCGGAGCACCGGGAGCAGCACGCCCGCGGGGTTGTCCGAGCGCACCGACGGGTTGACCAGCACCAGCCCGGACACCGTCGGGCCGTGCAGCGCGGCCAGTCGCAGTGCGAGGGCGCCGCCCATCGACAGCGCGCAGACGAAGACCTGCTCGCACTCCTCGGCGAGGGCCAGCAGCTCGCGCTCGACCTCCGCGTACCAGTCCTCCCACCGGGTGACCTGCATGTCCTGCCAACGGGTGCCGTGCCCCGGCAGCAACGGCAGCGAGACGGTGAACCCGGCCGCCGCCAGTTCCTCGGCCCACGGCCGCATGGACTGCGGCGACCCGGTGAAGCCGTGGCAGAGCAGCACCCCGACCGGTCCGCCGCGGTGGCGGTACGGTTCGGCACCGGGCAGCAGCGGCATGGCGGACTCCTTCGCGGGCGGGTGGCGCTGGGGGAGGGACGCTGGGAGGGGGAGCTGCAGGAATCCGCATCGTCCCATGCCCCGAGCCGGGACGTACACCCCCAACGGCGGGCCCGGGCACAGCCGACGGCCGCGGGGCATTAGGATCGACCGGTCCGCATAACAGGAGGCCCGGGTTGTTCTACCGACTGATGAAGATGATCGTCGCGCCACTGCTTCGGATCTTCTTCCGGCCGTGGATCGAGGGTGAGGAGAACATCCCCACCGAGGGTGCGGCGATCATCGCGAGCAACCACCTGTCCTTCTCGGACTCGTTCTTCTTCCCCGCGCTGATCAAGCGCCGGGTGACCTTCATCGCGAAGGCCGAGTACTTCAACACCCCGGGCCTCAAGGGGCGGCTGACCGCCGCCTTCTTCAAGGGCGTCGGCCAGCTGCCGGTGGACCGCTCGGGCGTGCGCGGCGCCGGCGAGGCCGCGATCCGCAGCGCCATCGCGGTGCTGGACCGCGGCGAACTGTTCGGCGTCTACCCGGAGGGCACCCGTTCGCCCGACGGCAAGCTCTACCGCGGCAAGGTCGGCGGCCTGGCCCGCGTCGCGCTGGCCACCGGCGCCCCGGTCATCCCGGTCGCCATGATCGACACCGAGAAGGTGCAGCCGCCCGGCCAGGTGATCCCGAACTTCGGCATCCGCCCGGGCATCCGGATCGGCCGCCCGCTGGACTTCTCCCGCTACCACGGCATGGAGAACGACCGCTTCATCCTCCGTTCGGTGACGGACGAGGTGATGTACGAGATCATGCGGCTCTCCGGCCAGGAGTACGTGGACATCTACGCGACCGCGGCCAAGCGGCAGATCTCCGACGAGAAGAAGAAGGCCGAAGCCGAGCGCCGGGCCGCCGCCAAGGCGGAGAAGGCCGAGGCCGCCGAGGCGGAGAAGGCCGCCGAGGCCGAGAAGGCGGAGAAGGCCGAGCAGCGGGACCAGCAGGAGCAGAAGGGCACCGGGTCGGCCTGACCGTCCAGGACGGGTCCAGGGGAGGGGTCGGGGGCATGGCGGACGGCGCGAGAACGGGCGGTGCGGTCGGCGGAACGCTGGCGGTCGGCGGCATGTCCGTCGAGCTGCCGCTGTGGCGGGCCATCTCCTACTTCCGGGTGCTGGCCCTGTGCTACGCGCTGCTGCGCTACTTCAACTCGTACCTGCACTTCCTGCACCCGGTCGCCGGCTGGATCTACTTCGGCGCGCTGATCCTCTGGACGCTCGCCAGCACCCGCGCCTTCGCCAACCCGCAGCGCTGCACCTGGTACGTCCTCGGCTTCGACCTCGCCCTGGCCGTGACCGGCATCGTGCTGAGCGGGCTGACCGACGCGCCGGCCCGGATCAGCCACGGCGCCCCCACCCTGCCGACCATCTGGGCCGCCGGCACGGTGCTCGGCTTCGCCGCCAAGGGCGGCTGGCGTCCGGCGGCGGCGTCCGGCGCGGTGATCGGGGTGGCCAACATCCTCGGCCACGGCGGCCCCACCGGCGACAACGTCCACAACATCGTGCTGCTGCTGGTGGCTGGCTGCGCGATCGGGTACGTGATCGAGCTGGCCCGCGCCAGCGAGGCCACTCTCACCCGGGCGCTGCAGGTCGAGGCGGCCACCCGGGAGCGCGAGCGGCTCTCCCGGGACATCCACGACGGCGTCCTCCAGGTGCTCGCCCTGGTCCAGCGCCGGGGCGCGGAGCTGGGCGGCGCCCACGGCAGCGGCGGCGCCGACGGTACGGACTTCGCCGAGCTGGGCCGCCTCGCCGGTGAACAGGAGCGCGCGCTGCGGGCCCTGATGACGGGCGGTCCGCTCCCGGCGCAGCGGCTGCCGGAGGCCCGGGCGGACGAGCCCGACCCGGCCGGGCCGCGGGACCTCACCGCGCTGCTGCGCCGGTACGCCGACGAGCGGATCACGCTCTCCGCCCCGGGCACCCCGGTGCTGCTGCCCGGCCCGGCGGCGGGCGAGCTGGCCGCGGCGGTCGGTGCGGCCGTCGACAACGTCCGCCGGCACGCCGGGGAGGGCGCCCGGGCCTGGATCCTGGTGGAGGACGAGCCGGAGGCCGTCACGGTCAGCATCCGCGACGACGGCCCCGGCTTCGCGCCGGGGCGGCTCGGCGAGGCGGAGCGGGCCGGGCGGCTGGGCGTCTCCCAGTCCATCCGCGGCCGGGTGTTGGACCTCGGCGGCACGGCCGAGCTGTACTCGGCGCCCGGGGAGGGCGTCGAGGTCGAACTGCGCGTCCCGAGGAAGGCCTCCTGATGACCAACCAGCCGATGACCGAGCAGCCCGCCGCCGAGCAGCCGGACACCGGCCGGCCGGTACGGGTGATGGTGGTGGACGACCACCCGATGTGGCGCGACGCCGTCTCCCGCGACCTCGCCGAGGCCGGCCTGGACGTGGTGGCCACGGCGGGCGACGGCGAGGAGGCGGTGCGCCGCGCCCGGGCCTGCTCGCCGCAGGTCGTCGTGCTGGACCTCAACCTGCCCGGCCTGCCCGGCGCCGAGGTGTGCCGCCAGGTGGTCGCGCACGACCCGGCGGTGCGGGTGCTGGTGCTGTCGGCCAGCGGCGAGCACCAGGACGTGCTGGAGGCGGTGAAGTCCGGCGCGACCGGGTACCTGGTGAAGTCGGCCGGCCGGGAGGAGCTGCTGGACGCGGTGCGCCGTACGGCCGTCGGCGACGCGGTGTTCACCCCGGGCCTGGCCGGGCTGGTGCTGGGCGAGTTCCGCCGGCTGGCCGCCGAGCCGGCCCCGGCCTCGGCGCCGGCCGCCCCGCAGCTGACCGCCCGGGAGACGGAGGTGCTGCGGCTGGTGGCCAAGGGCCTGTCGTACCGGCAGATCGCGGACCGGCTGGTGCTGTCGCACCGGACCGTCCAGAACCACGTGCAGAACACGCTGGGCAAGCTGCAGCTGCACAACCGGGTGGAGCTGGTCCGGTACGCGATCGAGCGGGGGCTGGACGAGGAGCTGTGAGCGGGGCCCGGGCGGTTGCCGCCCGGGCCCGCGCGAATCCTCAGCCGCGGACGGCCGCTGCCTCCCGCAGCAGGCCCGCGACGATGTCCACGCCGTCCCGGGTCAGCACCGACTCCGGGTGGAACTGCAGACCCGCGAAGCCGGGGCCGCGCAGCGCGTGGACGTCGCCGGTGGCGGTGTCCCTGGAGACCTCGACGCCCGCGGTGGCGAGCCGGGCCGCGTCGGCGTCCGAGCAGCGCGCGGTGAAGGTGTTGTAGAAGCCGACCGTCCGCTTGGTGCCGAACAGGTCGATGCGCTCCTGGGCGCCCTGGTACGGGACGGCCTTGCGGCCCAGCGCGAGCCCGAGTTCGGCGCAGAGCAGCTGGTGGCTGAGGCAGACCGCGAGCAGCGGGGCGGTGCGGGCGCCGGAACGGACGGCGGCCAGGGCGTCCGCCACGACCGGTCGCAGCACCGCCATCTTGGGGTCGCCGGCGAGCGCCGGGTCGCCCGGGCCCGGGCCGAGCACCAGCGGCCCGCGGTGCGCCGCGACCAGCTCGCGCAGGCCGGGCCGGTCGAAGCGGACCACCGTGACCCGGTGGCCGAGCGAGGTCAGCAGGTGGTCGAGCATCGAGGTGAAGGTGTCCTCGCCGTCCACGACCAGGGTCGGTGCGGCCTCGGTGACCCGGGACGGCGTCTGCATCCGCAGCCAGAACGGCGCCAGGTCGGCCCGGCGGGCGTCCAGGGCGGTCTGCACCCGGTGGTCGTCGGCGAGCCGGGGCCCGCCGGGGTGGGGCAGCCGGACGGGCGCGGGCCGGGCGCCGATCGCGGTGAGCACCCCGGCGGCCTTGGCGTGGGTCTCGGCGACCTCGGACTCCGGGACGGAGCGGCGCACCAGGGTGGCGCCGACCCGGACGACCAGCCGCCCGGTGGCCGGGTCGATGTCGGCGGTGCGGATGCAGATCGGCGAGTCCAGCAGCTGGCCGCCGCTCGCGGAGCGGCCGATCAGGGCGAGCGCGCCGGAGTAGTAGCCGCGCCCGCCGGGCTCGTAGCGCCGGATCACCCGGGTGGCGTTCTGCACCGGGCTGCCGGTGACGGTGGCGGCGAACATCGTCTCGCGCAGCACCTCGCGGACGTCCAGCGAGGTGCGCCCGCGCAGCTCGTACTCGGTGTGGGCGAGGTGGGACATCTCCTTGAGCCGGGGGCCGAGCACCTGGCCGCCGAGGTCGCCGACGGTGCACATCATCTTCAGCTCCTCGTCGACCACCATGGTCAGCTCCTCCAGCTCCTTGGGGTCGTGGAGGAAGCGGAGCAGGGAGTCGAGGTCGGAGCCGCCGGCCGGGTAGCGGTAGGTGCCGGAGATCGGGTTCATCACGACGGTGCCGCCGCTCTGCCGGACGTGCACCTCGGGGGAGGCGCCGACCAGCACCCTGTCGCCGGTGTGCACCAGGAAGGTCCAGTACGCGCCGCGCTCCTGGTCCAGCAGCCGGCGGAACAGCGTGAGCGCGAGTGCGGGACCGAAGCCCTCCAGGGTGGCGTGGAAGTCCCGCCGGATCACGAAGTTGGCGCCCTCACCGTTGCCGATCTCGTCCTCGATCACCCGGCGGACGATCTCGGCGTACGCCTCGTCGTCCACGTCGAACGCGCCGCCGGACAGCGTGACCGGCAACTGCGGCAGGGCGGCGGTGAACCCGGCCAGCGGCAGGGCGTACTGCTCGGTCACCGCGAGGGCCTGCAGCGGGGTGCCGTCGTCGTACGCCTCGAAGCCGCGCTCGCGGATCTGCCGGTACGGGACCAGTGCGAGCAGGTCGTGGACCGGTCCGGCGGACGGGATGCCGGCCCGGACCGGCAGGTCGGCGAGGTGCTCGTAGCTGTCGACGGTGCCCAGCAGGACCTCGACGGTGTCCGGGGCGTGCCGGGGGGTGCGGCGGTGCAGCAGGGCGAAGGCGGGCGCGCCGGGGGTGGTGAGGCGGGCGAGCAGATCGGCGGGGGTGGTCACGAGTTCGGCTTCCTTCCGGGGAGGATGGCGAGGCGGTGCTGTTCCGCTCCCGGAGGGCCGTCTGCTCGGACGCACGACGGCCGCCCCGAGGGGCGGCCGTCGTGTTCGTCTAGGAACGCGCGATCTGTGGGCCACCCATGGGGGAGGCCCACCACCAGGAGTGGGTGTGGGGCGCGTGCATGGGGCGAGCCTAGCCGATTCGACCGGGCGGGTGAGGCCGGTGCCGGGCATTGTCCGAGACGTGTCTCACCCCTCGGGCAATGGTCACGGATCGCTCGCGCGACCCCGTAGCCTTGCCGTGTGACCGCTACGACTGAGACAACGAGGACTGGCCACTCCTGGCAGTCCCTGCCCGCGGCGCAGCAGCCTGAATGGCCGGACCAAGAGGCTCTGCGCAAGACCCTTGCTGAGCTCGCCTCCTATCCGCCGCTCGTCTTCGCCGGCGAGTGCGACCAGCTGCGCGCCCGGCTCGGAGCCGTGGCGCGCGGGGAGGCGTTCCTCCTGCAGGGCGGCGACTGCGCCGAGGCCTTCGACGGCGTCTCGGCGGAACACATCCGCAACAAGCTGAAGACGCTGTTGCAGATGGCGGCCGTGCTGACGTACGCCGCCTCGGTGCCGGTCGTGAAGGTCGGCCGGATCGCCGGCCAGTACTCCAAGCCGCGCTCGAAGTCGACCGAGACCCGGGACGGCGTGACCCTGCCGGTCTACCGCGGCGACTCGGTGAACGGCTTCGAGTTCACCCCGGAGTCCCGCATCCCGGACCCGGAGCGCCTGAAGCGGATGTACAACGCGTCCGCCGCGACACTGAACCTGGTGCGCGCCTTCACCACCGGTGGTTACGCGGACCTGCGCCAGGTGCACGCCTGGAACCAGGACTTCGTGCGCAACTCGCCGGCCGGCCAGCGCTACGAGCAGCTCGCCCGGGAGATCGACAACGCCCTGGCGTTCATGAACGCCTGCGGCGTGGCGCCGGAGGAGTTCAAGACCGTCGAGTTCTTCTCCTCGCACGAGGCCCTGATCCTCGACTACGAGACCGCGCTGACCCGCGTGGACTCGCGCACCGGCGACCTGTACGACGTCTCCGGCCACATGGTGTGGATCGGTGAGCGCACCCGGCAGCTGGACCACGCGCACATCGAGTTCGCCTCCAAGATCCGCAACCCGATCGGGGTCAAGCTGGGCCCGACCACCTCGGTGGACGAGGCGCTCACCCTGATCGAGAAGCTGGACCCGGAGCGCGAGCCCGGCCGCCTGACCTTCATCACCCGGATGGGCGCGGGCAAGATCCGCGACCACCTGCCCGCCCTGGTGGAGAAGGTCACCGCCTCCGGCGCCAAGCCGGTGTGGATCTGCGACCCGATGCACGGCAACACCTTCGAGGCCTCCAGCGGTCACAAGACCCGCCGCTTCGACGACGTCCTGGACGAGGTCAAGGGCTTCTTCGAGGTGCACCGCTCGCTCGGCACCCACCCGGGCGGCATCCACGTGGAGCTGACCGGCGACGACGTCACCGAGTGCGTCGGCGGTGGCGACGAGGTGCTGGTCGACGACCTGCACCAGCGCTACGAGACGGCCTGCGACCCGCGGCTCAACCGCAGCCAGTCGCTGGACCTGGCGTTCCTGGTGGCGGAGATGTACCGCGGCCAGTGAGCCGGCGGGCTGCCGCCCCGAGCCGCTCGGAGGCGGGCGGCGAACGACTGTGACGAAGGCCCCTCCGGATTCGGGACTCCCGAAGCCGGAGGGGCTTTTTCACACCCGGTCCACCGGGTAAGGTGAGGCTTAGTGAACTAAGGCAAGCCTTAGTCAAGATCCACTCCGCGCTTCACCTGCGCTGCGCCCCCCGGGAGAGACCGCGATGTACGTCTGCATGTGCCATGCGGTCACCGAGGACCAGGTGAAGAAGGCGATCGACGGGGGCGCCGACACCCCGCGCCGGATAGCCAAGGGCTGCAAGGCCGGCACGGACTGCGGGTCCTGCGTCCGCCGCATCCAGGCGCTGCTCGGCGAGCACGGCGCCCGGCCCTGCCCGACCGCCCGGCTGGCCGCGAAGCTCGGCCTCGCCGAGCCGCAGGCCCAGGACGTGCCGGCGCCGGCCGCCCCGAAGCCGGGCCCGATCGCCCCGGTGGTCCCGCTGCGGGTGGCCTGACCGGGAGCCGCCTAGGACTCCGGCTGCTCGATCAGCTGGGCGATGTAGAGGGCCTCGCCGAGCTTGTCCAGGAGTTCCAGCTGGGTGTCGAGGTAGTCGATGTGGTGCTCCTCGTCGGCCAGGATGTCCTCGAAGATGTTCGCCGAGGTGACGTCGTTCTTGGCCCGCATCACCACGATCCCGCGCTTGAGCCGGTCGATGGCCTCGACCTCGATCTGGCGGTCCGCCTCGAACATCTCCTTGACCGTCTGGCCGATCCGGACGTGGAACAGCCGCTGGTAGTTGGGCAGCCCGTCCAGGAACAGGATCCGGTCGGTGAGGGTCTCGGCGTGCTTCATCTCGTCGAAGGACTCGTGCCGGGTGTACTTGGCGAGTTTCGTCCAGCCGAGGTTCTCCTGCATCTTGGCGTGCAGGAAGTACTGGTTGATCGCGGTGAGCTCGGCCGTGAGCTGCTCGTTGAGGAACTCGATGACCTCCGGGTCGCCCTGCATGGTGCTGCCTCCCTGCGTTACGTCCTGCGGTGAGTCCTGCGGTGAGTCCTGCGCTGGGCATCCTGGCACCGTATCGGCGGGAAATTCCAGTAAGTTCACACTCACTGGGACATGTGGCGGAATATCCGATTTGGGCGGTGATCTGGGGGTGTGCGATCGACCGTTGGCCCGTACGGGCGGGGCGTGAACCGGGGCCAAGGGGCGCGCGCCGGGGCTCGTCCGCCGTCTGTCACCATGGAGCCATGGGTCAGTCCGAACGAGAACCGATTCCGCCGTCTGACCCGAGGCTCCCCCCGGGACAGCGCGTGCAGCGCGGCTGGCCCGCCCTGCACTACGGGCCGGTGCCCCGCTTCAAGCCGCTGACCTGGGACCTCCAGGTGTTCGGCGCCACCGCCTCGGCGGAGAAGCACAGCTGGGACTTCGCGGCGTTCAACGCCCTGCCGCGCACCACCGTGGTCGCGGACCTCCACTGCGTCACCAAGTTCTCCGTGCTCGGCAACGAGTGGACGGGCGTGCCCGCGGCCCTCCTGCTCGACCTGGTGCCCCCGGCGCCCGGCGTAACCCACGTCATGGTCTGGGCCGAGTACGGCTACAGCGCCAACCTGCGGCTGACCGACTTCGCCGACGCCCGCACCCTGCTCGCCACCCACCGCAACGGCGAGGCGCTGACCGCCGAGCACGGCTTCCCGGTACGGCTGGTGGTGCCGAAGCTGTACGCCTGGAAGGGTCCCAAGTGGGTGCGGGCGGTGGAGTACATGCGGGCCGACCGGCGCGGCTTCTGGGAGGAGCGCGGCTACCACAACCTCGCCGACCCGTGGCGGGAGCAGCGCTACTCCTACCAGGAGGAGCCGGGCGACGGGCCGCTGCGCTGAGCCCCGGGCCCGTCAGAACAGCGAGAAGTTGACGGTCACCACGGTCTTCTGGGGGCGCCGCTCGCCGGCCGCCGGGGACTGGCCGCTCACCTTGCCCATGCCGAGCGTCCAGTCGGTGGAGGCCTTCATGGTGAAGCCCGCCGCCTGCAGCGCCTTCTGTGCGTCGTCCCGGCCCATCCCGGTGACGTCCGGGACCGGCACCATGCCCTTGCTGACCACCAGCGAGACCGCGGCGTTCTCCTGCAGCATCTGCCCGGCGGCCGGCGAGCTGCTGATCACCGAGCCCTCCGGCACGGTGTCGTTGTAGGCCTGGGTCACCGTGCCCCTGGTCAGCCGGGCGGCGGCCAGCGCGGCGGCCGCGTCGTCCGAGCCCTTGCCGGTCACGTCCGGCACCGCGATCCGCTTGGGGCCCTTGGAGACGGTGACCGTCACCGAGTCGCTCTTGCGGGTGCGCGCACCGACCCCGGGGTCGGTGGAGATCACCTGCCCGGCCGGGACGGACTCGCTGAACGCCTCGACGAACCTGCCGTGCATGCCCGCGTCGTCCAGGATCCGCTGGGCCTCGCCCCGGTCCTTGCCGAGCACGCCCGGCACCGAGCCGTACAGCCCCTCGGAGATCCCGTAGGTGGCACCGCCGACCGCCAGCACCAGGGCGGTCAGCGCGGACGCCCAGATCAGCGGCTTGCGCGGGACGCGGCGCAGCCGGCTCGGCCGCTTCACCCGGACCGGGGTCGGCTCGTCGTACGGGCGGGGCTCGGCGAGCAGCTCGTCCATCACCTCCGCCGGCACGTCCAGCACGCTGGTGCGCTCCGGCGCCGGGGAGTCGGCGGGCCGGGGCAGCGGCTGGATCACCGAGGTCGGTTCACTGGTCGGGTAGCGCGGGCTGGGCCGGGTGGAGGCCGGCGGCTCGGCGTCGAGCTCGGCCGGGGTGAGGGTGCGGCGGACCCGCTGGAGGGCGGCGAGCAGCTCCACCGCGTCGTACGGGCGGCCCTCGACGGCCCGCGCGCAGGCGCCGGCCACTATGGCGTCCAGTGCGGGGGCGACGGTGGGGGCGGTCAGCGAAGGAGCGGGGACGTCCTCGTGCAGGTGCTTGTACATGACCTGGACGGGGTTGTCGCCGGTGTGCGGGCGGCGGCCGGTGAGCATCTCGTACAGCAGGATGCCGGCCGCGTAGACGTCGACCCGCTGGTCGGTGGGGGCGTCCGGGAGGATCTGCTCGGGGGCCAGGTAGGAGACCGTGCCCATGACGGTGCCGCCGGTGGCGGTGCTGGTCGAGGTGGGCGCGCCGTCGGCGCTGCCGAGTACCCGGACCAGGCCGAAGTCGGCGACCTTGACCAGACCGCTCTCGGTGATCAGCACGTTCTCCGGCTTGACGTCCCGGTGGACCAGCCCGGCGCGGTGGGCGGCGCCGAGGGCGGCGAGCACCGGCTCCAGCACGTCCAGCGCGGCCCGCACCGACAGCGCGCCGCGGTCGCGCAGCAGGTCGCGCAGGGTGCGGCCGGGCACGTACTCCATGGCGAGGAAAACGTTTCCGCCGTCCGCGCCCTGGTCGAAGACGTTGACCACGTTGGGGTGGGTGAGCTTGGCGACCGCCTTGGCCTCGCGGATGAAGCGGGCGGTGAAGCCCTCGTCCCCGGCCAGCTGGGGGTGCATCACCTTGAGGGCGACCACCCGGTCCAGCCGGGTGTCGGTGCCCTTGTAGACGGTGGACATCCCTCCGGTCGCGATGCGCTGCTCGACCCGGTACCGGTTGTCGAGCAGGGTACCGATCAGGGGGTCGTGCAATGCCATGTCCACCCGGGGGAGTGTAGTGGGGCGGGCGGACGCCGGTCCCGGCGGACACCGCTCCGGGACCGGCTTGTGACATGCCCTACACGGACCCGAAGGCGGGCCGCTCGCGGGTGTCCAGGTCGGCGCGGCCGGCCATCGCGGAGGAGGCCTCGGCGTGGAAGCGTCGCGGGATGCGGCCGGCCCGGTGGGCGAGCCGCCCCGCTTCCGCCGCGTGCCGCATCGCCTCGGCCATCAGCACCGGGTCCTGAGCCCTGGTCACCGCGGAGGCGAGCATCACCGCGGAGCAGCCCAGCTCCATCGCGAGCGCGACGTCGGAGGCGGTGCCGGCGCCCGCGTCCAGGACCACCGGGACTCCCGCACCCTCCACGATCAGCTGGAAGTTGTGCGGGTTGCGGATGCCCAGACCGGAGCCGATCGGCGAGCCCAGCGGCATGATGGCCGCGCAGCCGACGTCCTCCAGCTTGCGGGCCAGCACCGGGTCGTCGTTGGTGTACGGGAGCACCGTGAAGCCGTCGTCGACCAACGTCTCGGCGGCGTCCAGCAGTTCGATCGGGTCCGGCAGCAGGGTGCGCTCGTCGGCGATCACCTCCAGCTTCACCCAGTCGGTGCCGAGCGCCTCGCGGGCCAGCCGGGCGGTCAGCACGGCCTCTCCGGCGGTGAAGCAGCCGGCCGTGTTGGGCAGGACGCGGATGCCGTTGCGGGTCAGCACGTCCAGGACGGAGCCCTGGGTGGTGGCGTCGACCCGGCGCATGGCCACGGTGGTCAGCTCGGTGCCGGAGGCGAGCAGGGCGCGCTCCAGGACCTCCAGGCTCGGCGCGCCGCCGGTGCCCATGATCAGCCGGGAGGAGAAGGTCGTCCCGGCGATGGTGAGAAGGTCGTCGGCCACTGGTTCAGCCTCCCTGGACGGCGGTGAGGATCTCGATCCGGTCGCCGCTGTTCAGCGGCGTCACGGGCCACGAACTGCGCGGCACCACGGCCTCGTTGAGGGCGGCGGCGACACCCGTGTTGGCGGCGCTGACGGTGGCCACCAGCTCGGCGAGGGTGGTGGCGGCGGGCAGCCGGCGGGGCTCGCCGTTGACGGTCAGGGCGATCTCGGTCGGGGTGGTCTCGGTCATGCGGAGGCCTTCGTGGTGGGGGCGTCGGGGGAGAACCGGGTGGGCGTGAACGGCCTTGCCGTCTCGGGGACTTCACCGGTCGCCAGGTAGTCGGCGAGCAGGTCGGCGGTCACCGGGGTGAGCAGCACGCCGTTGCGGTAGTGGCCGGTGGCGGCGACCAGCC
The DNA here is from genome assembly GCF_042734825.1 of Kitasatospora sp. NPDC059648. NCBI lineage: Bacteria > Bacillati > Actinomycetota > Actinomycetes > Kitasatosporales > Streptomycetaceae > Kitasatospora > Kitasatospora sp. NPDC059648. The sequence continues at coordinate 96,131 of NZ_JBHWDU010000014.1, forward strand.
CGGGCAGCGAGGTCGGGCCCAGCAGCGGGGCGTTGTCCGGCGATCCGGGGCGCAGCCCGGCCGCCGTCTCCCGCAGCGGGAGTTCGGTGATGCCCGGGACCAACTCGTGCGCGTCACGCAGGAGTTCGTACACCCCGCCGGCGGTGACGGTGGTGTCGTAGCCCTGCTCCTCGGTGGTCGCGCCGATGACCAGCTCGCCGTTCTCCCGGGGCACCAGGTAGAGGTGCCGGCCGCGCACCACCGCGCGGACGTTTCGGGAGAGGAACGGCCGGTAGGCGTCGGGGACGTGGAGGCGCAGCACCTGCCCCTTCACCGGGCGGACCGGGGGCAGCACCCCCTCGGGCAGGCCCGGCAGCCGGTGGCTGTGCGGCCCGGCGGCCAGGACGACCTGCTCGGCGATCAGGCTCTCCCCGGTGCTCAGCCGGACGCCGACCGCGCGGCCGCCTTCGACCAGCAGCTCGACGGCCTCGGCGCGCCGCCCCACGACGCCCGCCCGGTCACCGGCCAGCACCAGCGCGGTGAGCAGCCGGCGCGGGTCCACCTGGTGGTCGTCCGCGACGTGCAGGCCGCCACGCACGCCGGGGGCGAGCATCGGCTCCAGCTTGCGGGCCTCCCGGCCGGTCAGCCAGCTCGACTCCAGGCCGAGCCGCTGGTGGAAGGCGTGCAGTTCGCGCAGTTCCTCGCGGTCGTCGGAGTCCAGCGCGACGGCGATCGTGCCGCACCGGCGGTAGCCGGTGTCCTCGCCGCCGCTCGCCTCGGCGAGCTCGGCGGCGAAGGCCGCGTACCGCTCGTTGGAGGCCATGCCCAGACGCAGCAGGGGCTCCTCGCCGTACTGCAGCTCGGTGACCGGGGCGAGCATCCCGGCCGCGACCGCGGCCGCTCCGCGACCGGGGGAGGGGTCGACCACGACCACGTTCCCGAGCCCGCGCTGCGCGGCGCGCCAGGCGACGGCGAGGCCGATGACGCCCCCGCCGATCACCAGCACGTCGGCGCGGCTGCCCGTTGGCAAGCGTGACAAAGCTGCTCTCCTCCCTTCGCCGGTATGACCCGGATCAGGTTCGGACGGTCGCGGGCCGTGCCAGCCCGCCTCTCAGCCCGGTTCGCCGGGCTCCCGTGTGGTGCCCCCACCTTAACGCCGGGGGTCGGCCCGGCCGAAGGGCCGTACGAGGAGCGGACGAGGGGCGGACGAGGGGCGGACGGCCGTCGGGGCCCGCCCGGGCACTGAGTACAGTGACGGGCGTGGCAGAGCTGAGCGGAACGGACCAGGTGGTCGTCGTCGGAGCCGGGCTGGCCGGAGCGCAGTGCGCCCTGAAGCTGCGGCAGGGCGGCTGGCGGGGGCGGATCGTCCTGGTCGGCGAGGAGCCGCACGCGCCGTACGACCGGCCGCCGCTCTCCAAGGACGTGCTGCTCGGCAAGGCCGACGCCACCACCCTGGACATCGACTACGAGGGGCTCGGCATCGAGCTGCTCACCGGCCGCCGCGCCACCGGCCTCACCCCCGGTGTGCTGCACACCGACGGCGGCGACCTCCCCTACGGCTCCCTGGTGATCGCCACCGGCGCGACCCCGCGCGTCCTGCCCGGGGCCGAGCGGGCCCACCTGCTGCACACCGTGGACGACGCCCTGGCGCTGCGCGCGCTGCTGCGCCCCGGCCTGCGGCTGGTGCTGGTCGGCGCGGGCTGGATCGGCGCCGAGGTGGCCACCGCCGCGCGGCAGGCCGGCTGCGCGGTCACCGTGGTCGAGGCCGGTCCGGCGCCGGTGCCGGGCGCGCTGCCGACCGAGGTCGGCTCGGCGATGGCCGCCTGGTACGCCGAGGCCGGGGTCGAACTGCGCTGCGGCGTCGGCGTGGCCGCCGTCGAGCCCGGGGCGGTGCTGCTGGCGGACGGCTCCCACCTGCCCGCCGACGAGGTGGTGGTCGGCGTCGGCGCCCGGCCCGCGACCGGCTGGCTGGCCGCCTCGGGCGTCGAGCTGGACGCCTCCGGCGCGGTCGTGGTGGACGGGCGGCTGCGCACCGGCCTGCCCGGGGTGTTCGCGGCCGGGGACTGCGCCAGCTACCCGTCGGCCCGCTCCGGCGCCCGGCTGGCCGTCCAGCACTGGGACAATGCGCTGCAGTCGGGCGGGGCCGCGGCCGCCGCCGTGCTCGGGGCGGACACGCCGTACGACCCGGTGCCGTACTTCTGGTCCGAGCAGTTCGGGCGGATGGTCCAGTACGCGGGCCGCCACGCCGAGGGCGACGAGCTGCTGTGGCGCGGCAGCCCGCGGGACGCCGCCTGGTCGGTGCTGTGGCTGCGTGACGGGGTGCCCAGCGCGCTGCTCGCGGTGGACCGGCCGCGCGACCTCACCCAGGGCCGGAAGCTGATCGAGCGCGGGGCGGCGCTGGACCGGGCACTGGCGGCGGACCCGGCGGTCGCACTCAAGGGGGCCACCGCTTAGCGCCGGGAGGTGCCGAGGTGGCAGTCTGGTGCCGTGAGTGAGATCGATGCCAAGACTGACGCCCTGGTCCCCGAGTGGCTGTACCTGCCCGACATCTCCGAGCGGTGGGGTGTGCTGGTCACCGAGGTCCGCAACATGGTCAAGAAGGGTGACCTGATCGCGGTCCGCCGCGGTCCCAACAAGTCGCTGCAGGTCCCGGCGGCGTTCATCGACGAGAGCGGCCCGGTCAAGCACCTGGTCGGCCTGCTGACCGTGCTGCGGGACAGCGGGTTCTCCGACGAGGAGATCGTCGAGTGGATGTTCACCGAGGACCCGACGCTGCCCGGCACCCCGGTGCAGGCGCTGTGGGAGAACCGCGCGACCGAGGTCAAGCGCCGCGCCCAGGCCATGGCCCTGTGATGACCGACCCGCGGTCCCGCCTGGCCGACGCCCGGCTCTACCTGTGCACCGACGCCCGCCGTGAACAGGGCGACCTGGCCGAGTTCCTGGACGCGGCGCTGGCCGGCGGGGTGGACATCGTCCAGCTCCGCGACAAGGGCCTGGAGGCCAAGCAGGAGCTGGCGGCGCTGGAGGTCTTCGCCGACGCCTGCCGCCGCCACGGCAAGCTGTTGTCCGTCAACGACCGCGCCGACGTCGCCCACGCGGCCCGGCCGGACGTGCTGCACCTCGGCCAGGACGACCTGCCAGTGGCGGCCGCCCGGGCGATCCTCGGCGAGGACGTGCTGATCGGACGCTCCTGCCACGCCGAGTCCGAGGTGGACGCGGCGGTCGCCGAGCCGGGCGTGGACTACTTCTGCACCGGCCCGGTCTGGCCCACCCCGACCAAGCCGGGCCGCCCGGCGCCGGGCCTCGGCCTGGTCTCGTACGCGGCGAAGCGGGCCACCGACCGGCCGTGGTTCGCGATCGGCGGGATCGACCTCGGCAACGTGGACGAGGTGCTGGCCGCCGGCGCCCGCCGGATCGTCGTGGTCCGGGCCATCACTGCGGCGGAGGACCCGCGGGCCGCCGCCGCCGAGCTCGCCCGCCGGGTGCGCGCCGCCTGAGTCCGCCCCGGGCCGTCCTCCGGGGCCGTCGCCGTCAGTACTTGCGGACGGTGGCGGCCTCGGCCAGTGCCAGCAGCACCGTACGGGCCCGCTCGTCGGCGAGCGGCGCCGCCGCCAGGGCGGCCAGCGACTGGTCCATCAGCTCCTCGATCCGCCGCTCCACCAGCTCGGGCGCGCCGCTGCGGGCGACCAGCTCCCGCAGCTCGGCGACCTCCTCGGCGGCCAGGTCCGGCGCGCCGAGCCGGGCGTCCAGGTGCCGGGCGTCCGCCTGCGGCAGGGCGCGCATCGCGTGGGCGACCAGCAGGGTGCGCTTGCCCTCGCGCAGGTCGTCCCCGGCGGGCTTGCCGGTGACGGCAGGGTCCCCGAAGACGCCGAGCAGGTCGTCCCGCAGTTGGAAGGCCTCGCCCAGCGGCAGCCCGAACGCCCCGAGCGCCTCGACCGGCTCCGGCCCGGCCCCGGCGAGCAGGGCGCCGACCTGCAGCGGCCGCTCGATGGTGTACTTCGCCGACTTGTAGTGCAGGACGGTCCGGGCCCGCTCCAGCGCGCCCTCGTCGGCCGAGTCGCCGGCCACCGGCTCCAGCACGTCCAGGTACTGGCCGAGCATGACCTCGGTGCGCATCAGGTCGAACACGGGCTTGGCGGCCAGCACGGCGGCCGGGTCCAGGCCCGAGCGCAGGAACAGCTCGTCGCACCAGATGAGCAGCAGGTCGCCGAGCAGCACCGCGGCCGAGGCGCCGTACTGCTGGCGGTCGCCGCGCCAGCCGTTGTCCCGGTGCAGCGCCTCGAAGCGGCGGTGGACCGAGGGCAGGCCGCGGCGGGTGTCGCTGCGGTCCATCAGGTCGTCGTGCACCAGCGCGCTGGCCTGCAGCAGCTCCAGCGCGGCGGCCGCGTTGGCGATCCCCTCGCCCCCGGCCGGCCCGCCGGCGGCGCGCCAGCCCCAGTAGCAGAAGGCGGGGCGCAGCCGCTTGCCGCCGTCCAGCAGGAAGTCGCGCAGGGCGTCGGCGGCGGGCACCAGCTGCGGCGAGATCTTGCCGAGCAGAGCGGACTGGTCGTCCATGAACGCGGCGAGGGCGGCGTTGACGCGCGTGCGGACGTCCTCCACGTCAATGGGGTTGGCCGGCCGGTTGCTGGACGAGGTCACGATGAGGCTCCGCTGGTTCGCTGGGGGTGCAGCAAGCGTAGCGGGGCGGCCGGGAACGGGCGTGCGAGCGGGCCGGCGGGGGCCCGAGGGGTCGGCGGAACGGAAGCGGAAGAGCGTCCACTACTTGTCCCGAATCGTGGAATCGAGTTGTCCGGCCCCTTCGGCGGCCCGATAACCTGCCAGCATGGCACTCGGCATCGCCTCCACGAGACCGGACCGCGCACTCACGGTCCGCGAGCTCCTGGCGGCCGGAAAGCGCTCCTTCTCCTTCGAGTTCATGCCGCCCCGCACCGAGGTGGGCGAGCAGAAGCTCTGGGACGCCATCCGTCGACTCGAACCGCTGGACCCGAACTTCGTCTGCATGACGTACGGCGCCGGCGGCTCCTCGCGCGAGCGGACCGTCAACATGGTCGGCCGGATCGCCACCGAGACCACGCTCACCCCGGTAGCCCACCTGACCGCGGTGGACCACTCGGTCGCCGAACTGCGCAACATCATCGGCCAGTACGCCGACCAGGGAGTGCGGAACGTCCTCGCGGTCCGGGGCGACCCGCCCGGCGACCCGATGGGCGAGTGGGTCCGCCACCCGGAGGGCGTCACCTACGCGTACGAGCTGGTGGAGCTGATCAGGGGCATCGGTGACTTCTGCGTCGGCGTCGCGGCCTCGCCGAACATGCACCCGCGATCGTCCGACTGGGACGAGGACATCCGGCACTTCATCGCCAAGGTCCGCTCCGGCGCCGACTACGCGATCACCCAGATGTTCTTCGAAGTGGACGACTACCTGCGGTTCCGCGACCGGGTCACCGCGGCGGGCTGCGAGACGCCGATCATCCCGGAGATCATGCCGGTCACCAACGCCAAGCAGCTGGAGCGCTTCCCCCAGCTCAGCGGCTCGGCCTTCCCGGCCGACCTGGAGGCCCGGCTGCGGGCCGCCGTCGACGACCCGGCGGCGCTGCGGGCGATCGGCATGGAGCACGCCACCGCGATGGCCGAACGGCTGCTCGCCGAGGGTGCGCCCGGCCTGCACTTCATCACGCTCAACCACTCGACGGCGACGCTGGAGATCTACCAGAACCTGGGGCTCCACCAGCGCCCGTAGGGCGTGTGTCGCCCACGGCCCGACGTTGCGTTCACCGGCCCGTCACCGTTCCGCAGTGGCGGGCTCGGTCGTGTGCGTCCGGTGCCGCCCACGGCGGGAACGCGATGCGGTACCCCGGCCGTTGAACCGGTACAGTCGCCGCACACGCGCGGCGCGCGCGGGCACGCGACTGGAGGTAGCGCGCGGATGGGCATCGGATACCTGCTGCTGTACGTCGCGTTGGCGGTGGTGGCGCTCTGGCTGGTGGCCGAGGTGCTGCTGCAGAACCGGGCGCCGCTGCACTGGCGGGTGCTCGCCCTGGCCGGCTTCCTCGGCGTGGCCGTCGGGATGGGCCTCGGCTCGGTCGTGGTGATCGGCGCCGGAGCGGGCCTGTTCGCCGTCGGCCAGGCCTTCGTGACGCTGTCGGTCAAGAAGGGCTACCGGACCGGCTGGTCCCTGCGGAAGGCCGACGGCAGCCTGCCCGGTCCGCTCGCCAAGGTGCCCCTGCTCGGCGCCCTGACCGGCGGCGCGGCGGTCGCGGCCGTCGCGGCGGCGGAGCAGAAGCGGGTCGGTGAGGTCAGCGCGGTCGAGGAGGCCGCGGCCCCGGGCGCGGCGCCCGTCGAGGAGCCGGAGGCGGGAGCGGCGCCGGTCGCCGAGGAGGCCCCGGCGGTCGAGCGGACCGCCGCCTTCGACATGCAGGAGCTGGCCCAGGACGGCGTCTACGCCCCGTCCTACTACGAGCAGCAGCAGGCCCAGCAGCCGCAGGACCCGTACGCCCCGGCCTACCAGTCCGGCTACGACCAGCAGCACTGGCAGACCCAGCAGCAGCCCGCTTACGCCTACGACCAGCAGGACCCCTACGGCGGCTACGCCCAGCAGCAGGACCCGTACGGCGGCTACCAGCAGCAGCCCCAGGACCCGTACCAGGGCTACCCGCAGCAGGCCTGGGACCCGAACGCCCCCCAGCAGCACCAGCAGCAGTGGCAGCCCCAGCCCGACCAGCAGGGCCACGGCATCCCGCAGCAGCCGGCCTACGACCAGAGCGGCTACGGCTACCAGCAGCAGAACAGCTGGCACCAGGGCTGAGGACGGCCCTGGCGCGTGATCCGGAAGACGCGTCCCGGCTAGGCCGGGCCGATGAGGTTGGCCGTGATGCAGGCCGACATGCCGACCCTGGCGAGCCCGCCGCCGGGGTGGGCCGCGCCGCCGATCAGGTAGTAGCCCGGGTACTCCTCGGTGGCGGCCTGGAGGTAGGCGCCGCGGGCGCCGGGCAGGGCCGGGCGGGGGACGGCGCCGAAGAGGGAGCCCTGCTCGCGTTCGGTGTCGGCCGGGGTGCGGACCACCCGCCACAGCACGCGCTCACCGAGGCCGAGACCGGCGGCGTCCGCGTGGGCGAGCATCCGGTCGGCGAAGCGGTCGGCGGCACCGGGGGCCGCCCAGTCGTGAGTCCTGGCGGAGGGGACGGTCGCGGTCAGGACGGCGGTGTGGTGGCCCGCCGGGTACAGCGAGGGGTCGTCCGGTCGGAGCACCTGGACGGTCGGGCGTTCGGCGAGGGGGGCACCCCGGTCGAAGATCCCGGCCCGTTCGGCGGCCGGGTCGGCCGCGTGGACGACGGTGCGGTGCACGGTGCCCGCCGGGCGCTCCCCGCGCAGGGCCAGCAGCACCACGACCCGGCCGGGGACGTCCTCGGCGCGGTGCGCCGAGGCGGGCCGGTCGTCCGGGGTCCCGGCGGTGCCGGTCAGCTCGTGGTACTGCACGTTGGCGTCCAGTGCGGAGACCACGACATCCGCCTCGACCGGGCCGGCGGTGGTGTCGATCCCGCGGGCGCGGCCGTCCGCGGTGAGCACCTGCTCGACCCGGGTGTCGAAGCGGAACTCGACCTTGCGCTGCTCGCAGCGGCGGTACACCGCGTCGGCCAGCGCGCGCAGGCCGCCCCTGACGTACCAGACGCCGAAGGACTGCTCCATGTACGGGAGCACGGTGGCCGATGCCGGGGTGCTCCACGGGTCGAACCCGAAGCGCAGCGCGTGCTCGGCCAGCAGGGCGGTCAGGCCCGGGTGACCGCCGAGCTCCCGGGCGGCGACATCGGAAAGCGTCCATCGGCCGGAGGGCCGCAGCCGGGCCAGGCCCCGCCTGGGCGGGACGGGGTACGGGTCGGCGTGCAGCGGCGTGGGGTCGGCCGGGAGCGGCTCCTCCAGCAGCGGGCGGCGGGTGGCCTCCCAGACCGTCCGGCCGCGGTTGACCATCGCGTTCCAGCGCTCGCCGGAGCCGGCCCCGAAGGCGGCGTCCAGGGCCTGTCCCACGCCGCCGCGGGAGGCGTTGGGCAGGGCGAGGTCACTGCCGTCGGGGAACAGGTGCCGGCTCTCCGGGTCGACCGGCGCCAGGTCGACCAGGTCCTCCAGCGGCTCCCGGCCGGTCTTCAGCGCGAGGTCGCGGTAGACCGCCGGCAGGGTGAGCAGGCCCGGCCCGGTGTCGAAGGCGAAGCCGTCGCGCTCGTACCGGCCGACCATGCCGCCGTAGGTGCCTCCCGCCTCGCAGACCGTCACCCGGTGGCCGAGGGTCGCCAGCCGGGAGGCCGCCGCGAGCCCGCTCATTCCTGCGCCGATGATGACGATCCGTGCCATGGCACCCGATCCTAGGCCGCGGCTACGTCCGGCCCGCGAAAGCCCCCTCGGCGGCCGCCCTGGCGGCCCTGCGCTCGCGGCGGCGGGCCCGGAACGCCCGGATCCGGCCGATCAGCAGCCGGACCAGCAGCAGGCCGGCCGCCAGCAGCACCGCGGCGATCGAGGCGGCCGCCCAGGGGTGGAAGATCGCCAGGGTGACCAGGCCGGCCACCGAGAGGTCCTCCAGCAGGCTGACCACGATGTTGCTGGCCGGTTCGGGCGAGATGTTGACGGCCATCCGCAGCGAGGCCTTGACCAGATGGGTGACCAGCGCGGTGGTGCCGCCCATCGCCCCGGCCGCGACCTCGCCGAGCGAGCCCGGGTCGTTGCTCGCGATCAGCACGCCGACGACGGCGCCGGCGATCGGCCGGATCACGGTGTGCACGGCGTCCCAGACGGTGTCCACGTAGGGGATCTTGTCGGCGACCGCCTCCAGCAGGAACAGCACGGCCGCCGCGACCAGCACGTCGGTGCGCTCCAGCGGGTGCGGCACCGACTCCGCCCCGGCGAACCGGCCCAGCAGGCCGAGCAGCAGCACCACCGCGTACGCGTTGATGCCGCTGGCCAGACCGCTGGTGAAGATCAGCGGCAGGACCGTCATCGCGTCCCCCTCCTCGCTCCTCCGGGCCCTCCGGCCCCGGCCGGGACCACCCGGCCCCGCCGTACCGTACCGGGACCCGGGACGTCGCGGGCCACCGCCGCGGTTCCGCGTCCGACGGGACCGGGGCCGACTGAGTACGGGTACTCAGATCCGCGGTTGAGTACGTCAGCGGATGGCCTCCGACCTGCTGGGACGGGAGAGTAGTGGCACCCGGGAGGACGGCGCGTCGGGCGCCGCCGTCCCGGGTGGCGGATCCGTCCGTCCCCCCGGCCGGGAGGGCCTGGGGGACGGCGGCCGAGATCCGCGAACGGGCGCCGGTCTCGGGCCCCGCACCGCCGGCACGGGGCGGCGGAGCGGGCCGGGGGGAGACCGGTCACCGTACGGGGGAGAACGGGGGGAGTTCGCCACCGCCGCCCGGTGGGGGGTGGGCGGGGCGACGGCAGACGGCGGCGGCGCGGACCGGGGGGACCGCGACCGCCGCCGGTACGCCCGTTCCCGGCGCCGGATTGTCAGTGGTGCGGTTCACGATGGGGGAGCACGGACCACCCGGTCCGCGCGCTGCCTCGGAACGGGGGAGACCATGACCATCAGCCGTCCTGAGCCCGTCACCGCCCGCCTCCACTCCGCCGCCCTTCCGCACGTCCCCGGTGGCCGCCCGGCCGGGCGGGACGTCCACCCGGTGCTGCGCCGGATCGCCGCGCCGCCGGCCGCCCTCGACCTGCTCGCCGACGCCCACCGCACGCTGGCCCGCGCCCGCGCGCTGGAGGACCCGCTGGAGCGCTACGCCACCGCCCACCTGGCCGCCCTGCGCACGGTGGCGGCCGTACTGGCCGTCCGCGGGCGCCCGGAGAAGAACCCGCGGCGGCGCAAGGCGATCCGCAGCGCCTGGGAGGTGCTGCCCGAGGTGGCCCCCGAACTGGCCGAATGGGCGCTCTACTACGGCGCCGGCGCCCGCCGCCGGGCCGCCGCCGAGGCCGGGATCCGGGGCGCCGCCTCGGCCCGCGACGCGGACGACCTGATCCGCAACTCGGCCCTGTTCCTGCGCCTGGTCGAGCGCCTGCTCGGCCTGCACCCGGCCCCGCCCGCACCACGCCTGCCGCTCGACGGCGGGGAGCCGGGCGGCGCGGGCGAAGCCGCCATCCGTCAGGCATAAGGTGGAGGGAACCTGATCGATCTGCACGTGCCAAGGAGCCCCACCTTGTACCCGACGCGTCCCCGCAGCGCCCTGCGTACCGCCGTGGTCTGGGAGGTGGTGCGGACAGCCCTGGAGAAGCGGGCGGCCGAGCTGGACCAGCCGGTGCTGGACGTGGTCGACACCGGCGGCGGCACCGGCAACTTCGCCGTGCCGGTGGCCAAGCTCGGCCACCGGGTCACCGTGGTCGACCCGAGCCCGGACGCGCTGTTCGCGCTGGAGCGCCGGGCCGCCGAGGCCGGGGTGACGGACCTGGTCCGGGCCGTCCAGGGCGACACCCAGACGCTGCCCGAGCTGGTCGCGCCCGGCACCGTGGACGCGGTGCTCTGCCACGGCGTGCTGGAGGTCGTTGACGACCCGGCCGAGTCGCTGGGCAGCCTGGCCGCCACCCTGCGCAAGGGCGGCCTGGTCAGCCTGCTGGCCGCCAACCGCAACGGCGCGGTGCTGGCCCGTGCGCTGGCCGGCCACTTCGCCGAGGCCCGTACGGTGCTCTCCGCCGTCGACGGCCGCTGGGGCGAGCAGGACCCGATGCCGCGCCGCTTCACCGGCGAGGAGCTGGGCCGGCTGGCCGAGGGCGCGGGCCTGCGGGTGGAGTCGGTGCACGGCGTCCGGGTCTTCGCCGACCTGGTGCCCGGGGTGCTGGTGGACACCGAGCCGGGCGCGATGGAGGCGCTGCTGAAGCTGGAGGAGGCCGCCGCCGCGCAGCCGGCCTTCCACGCCGTGGCCACCCAGCTGCACCTGCTGGCCACCCTGGCCTGAGGCCCCTTCCCGGAGCGGACCGGGGCCCCCGCGACACCCAGGATCCCCCGCCCGCCGTCGTACGGTTCGCGCACCGCACGGCGGCGGTTCGCTCCCCCGACGGCCCCCGGACTCCCGCTCCTCGTGCGGGTGCGCCCGCGAAGCTCCCCCAGGTCCGGGTCGATCCCATCGGCTCGGGCACTTGTACGGGCGGTCCGGCGTTGAGCGGGGTGCGGCCCCGGCCGCTCGAAGTGGCCCGGCCCACGCGGCGCAGACCACCCCGTAACGGGCCCACGGACCGTATGATCTGGGTAAAGCCGGAAAGCATGACAGCCGGACGCGTGGGGCATATGGACGACACGGGCCGGGTCCCCCACACGGGCGTCCGACCGCGTGCCCAAGGCTGATTGGACTGGCCTCCCCGACCGGGGTGGCGGACCGGTCGCACCCGCGACCGACGAGTAGGAGGACTCCGTGCCGCTCTCGGAGCACGAGCAGCGACTGCTCGACCAGATGGAGCGAGCGCTGTATGCCGAAGATCCCAAATTCGCGTCGGCGCTTGAGGGAACCGGGCTGCGCACCTACACCCGTCGGCGGGTCTACCTGGCCGTCGCCGGATTCGTGGTGGGGGTCGGTCTGCTGATGGGCGGCATGGTCGTTCCGGACCAGATCTGGGTCAGCGTCGTGGGGTTCCTGGTGATGCTCGGGTGCGCGGTGTTCGCCGTGACCGGCTGGCGCCGCGGGCCCGCGGGCCAGGGCTCCGGCCCCCGCCAGGCCGCCGCCCCGCGCCGCAAGGCCGGGATGATGGACCGCGTGGAGCAGCGCTGGCAGCGCCGCCGGGACGAGCAGACCGGCGGCTTCTGAGCCGTACCGGTCAGGGCCGGGACGGCAGCCGGGCCAGGACCACCCCAGGACCTCCGAGGACCGTTGCGAACGAGAGCCGGGGCGGGCAGTCGATCGACTGCCCGCCCCGGCTCTCGCGCGTCCCGTCAGGCCCCGGGGCCTGACCGCTCGCGCCGGGTGAACACCCGCCGCACCGGGCCGGTGACCGCCTCGACGGCCCGGCCGGTGCGGGTGGCGACGGCCGTGCGGGCCGCCCGCACCTCGTCGGAGATCCGCCACCACAGCTGGGCCGAGGACGGCGGCAGCAGCAGCGCCCGGATCCGACCGCGCCGGCCGGCGTCGGCCTGGAGGGCGCGTCGGGCGGTGCGGACGTCGGCGGCCAGCGGTGCCGTGGTCGCCTGCCCGGCCGGGGCGTAGAGCACCCGCTCGGTGGCCAGCGCCAGTCGCCCGGCGGCGGCCGCCGCCTCCGCGTCCAGGTGCGCCGTCTCGGTGATCCGTCGAGCGGCGGAGCGCGGGGTGCGTGACTCGTCCGGGGGAATTCCGAGGTCCCAGGCGGAGTCGACCAGCTCGTCCCAGGCGGCCAGCACCTGGGTGTCGGTGAGCTCGGTCGGGCCGTCCCCGCCGGGTCGGCGCCGCCCGCCGCCGAGCCGGCGACGGCGCACGGCGGTGCGCCAGAACATCGGGACGAGCAGCAGGGCGATCAGTGCCAGCACCACGGCCAGGGTGCCGAGCACCTGCCCGGACAGCAGCCAGGACTCCTCGGCGGCCTGGCTGACGACCTTGCCCTTGGGGCCGCAGTCGCCCAGCTGGCGCTGCTTGGCCGTGCAGTCCGAGCTGCTGGACGGTGCCGGGGCGGCGGCCGCGCTGGTCGCCGCTGCGGTCGGCTGCTGGGTGGGCGCCGTGGTCGGGGCGCTGGACGCCTCGGTGTAGCGGGTCGGGACGCCCCGGCTCGGGGTCGGCTCGAAGCGCATCCAGCCGTAGCCGGAGAAGTACAGCTCGGGCCAGGCGTGGTACATCCGGCCGGTGACCGAGTAGCGCTTGCCGTCCTTGGTGTCACCGGGGGTGAAGCCGACCGCGACCCGGGCCGGGATCTTCAGCACCCGGGCCATCGCCGCCATGGTGGAGGCGAAGTGCACGCAGAAGCCCCGGCGGTCGCGCAGGAAGACCGCGATCGCGTTGCTGCCGGTGCCGCCCTCGACCGAGGTGTCGTACTTGAACTGCGGTCCGGTGAACCAGTTCACCAGCGCCGTCGCCCGGTCGTAGTCGTTGCGGGCGTTGGCGGTGACGGCCCTGGCCTGGTCCGCGACCACCGACGGCAGGTCGGAGGGGAGGGCCGTGTAGCGCTCCCGGACGTCCTGGGGCGCGAGCGGCGCGGTGCGCAGCTCGTCGGCGGTGGGCCGCAGGTCCAGCGCGCTGACCTGGTAGTGCAGCCCGCGGATCGCCTTGTCGCCGACCGGCACGACGGTGCCGGTCATCGGGTCGAGCTTCCAGTCGTTGCGGTCGGGGAGCGTGACCGAGGCGGCCGGGTACGGCATCGGCAGCCAGCTCTTCTCCAGCTGGTCGCCCACCTGGAAGTCGCCCTTGATCCGGGGGACGTTGGGGTCGTGCAGGCCCTCGGGCGCGGGCAGGGTGACCGGGAGGTCGCGGACCACGGCGCTGCTGAGCTTCCAGTTGGCGCCGTCGAACTGGTCCAGCGAGCCGGTGCGCAGGTAGATCTGGTCGGCGAGGTCGCTGTCCAGGGTGTAGCTGAGCAGTTCGTTGTTGCTCGGCTTGGTGATCGCGGACTCCAGGCTGACCAGCGGGTCGAGGCTGGTCGCCACGCTGCCCCCGGTGCCGCTGCCGGACGACCCGCCGGAGCCGGAGCCCAGCAGCCCGAGGTCCCAGCGCGGCAGGAAGACCGGCAGCAGCAGCGCCAGCGCGAGCGCCAGGACGCCGACCTGCTGGCCGCCCAGGCTGACGTGGTTGGAGGACACCGTGCCGCGCGCGCCGCCGCGGAAGACCCGGCCCCAGCGGGAGACCCGGTCCTGGCCCTCGGCGAACAGCAGCGCCAGGTAGCCGGCCGCGGCGAGGCAGAACCAGACCCAGCTGCCGTGCTCCCCGGCCAGGGCGTTGCCGATCGAGAACAGCGCCAGCAGCGGCAGACCGGCCAGCGCCGCGCGCCGGTAGGTCACCGCGATGGTGTCCACCAGCACGGCGATCAGGCCGACCGCGGAGACCAGGATCAGCCGCAGGCCCGCCGTCGGCGGGGCCGGGATGGCGTACTGCCCGATGTCGTCGATGCCGGAGGAGAACACCCGGCTCAGCACGCGCAGCGCGTTCGCCCCGGGCAGCACGCCCGCGGTCATGCCGGAGCCGGCGAAGCCGATCAGCACCAGCAGGAGCAGCACCAGCACCTGGGCCACCGGCACCGACCAGCGGTACAGCGGGGATCGGCGCACGCCCACACCGACGGCCGAGATCACCCCGACGACCAGGACGGCGTGGGTGAGCCAGCTGCGGGTGGTCAGCAGCGGAAGCATGCACAGCGAGGCGAGGACGGTGGCCAGCGCCGAGTAGACGGTCAGTTTGGCCCGGGTGGTCACGCGCCGGCCTCTTCTCGGTAGGGGGCGGTGGTCTTGGCACCGTCGGCGGCCCGCCACAGGTCCGGCAGGGAGTCGCCGGCCCGGACCGGCAGGACCGTCCAGCCGGCCGCGCGCAGCTCCCGGACCCGCTCGCGGAACGGGTCGCCGCCGGTGTCGGGGGCGATCATCCGCAGGCCGGCCCAGGTGCCGGTGTCGAGGAGGAGGGCGATGGCCCCGCCGGTGCGGCTGCGCAGCTTGGCCAGCCGGGCGGCCTGGGCCTGGTCCAGGTCACCGAGGACGGCGACCAGCAGGCCCTCGCCGCCGGCCCGCAGCGGCTCCTCGGCACGGGAGAGCCCGGCGCCGTCGGACAGGTCGGCGATCGCGAGGGCGTCCAGGATCAGCCCGGAGGTGTCGGCGGCGAGGTTCTGGCCGCCGGCGCCGGGCCCCGGCACCGACTGACCGGTGTCGGTGAGCAACTGGGTCTGGTAGCCGCGCTCCAGCAGGTGCACGGCGACGGACGCGGCGCAGCCGACCGCCCACTCGAAGGAGGAGGCCGGGCCGCTGCCCCGGTGGCCCACCTCGCGGGTGTCCAGCAGGACGGTGGCCCGGGCCTTCTGCGGCTGCTCCTCGCGGCGCACCATCAGCTCGCCGTACCGGGCGGTGGAGCGCCAGTGCACCCGGCGCAGGTCGTCGCCGGGGCGGTACTCGCGCAGGATCACGTCGTCGTCCCCGGCCAGCGCCAGCGTACGGGTGTGGCTCTCGCCCTGGCCGATCCACTCACCGGTCAGCCGTACCTGCGGCAGCGTCTGCACCTGGGGGACGACGGTGAGCACGTCGGAGGCGGCGAAGCCGCGGTTGACCTCGCACATCCCGAACGGGTCGGACAGCCGCAGTTGCAGCGGCCCGAGCGGGTAGCGGCCGCGCAGGTCGGAGCGGACCCGGTAGGAGACCTCACGGAAGCCGCGCGGCTCGACCCGGTCCAGCACGAAGCGCGGGCGCGGCCCGAGCACGTACGGGACCTTGTCCTCCAGGAGCAGCAGCCCGGTGGGCACCCGGGAGACGTTGTCCACCCGCAGGTGGACCCGGGCCTCCTGGCCGGCGATCGCCCGGTGCGGGCTGAGCCGGCGTCCGCTGGCCACCCGGTAGCGGGTGCTGGCGACCACCAGGGCGGCGGCCAGCGGCAGGGCGGCGAGCAGCACGCCGACCCGCAGCAGCGCGTCCTGGTCGAGCACGTAGGCGCAGACCACCGCGGTCAGGCCGGCCGCCAGGAAGGAGCGGCCCCGGGTGGTGAGGCCGCGCAGTCCGGCCCGCAGTCCGCCGGACGGGTCGGACGGGGCCACCTCAGCCCCTCCGGACGGCCGGGCCGCCCTGCGGGCGCGGCAGCGGCAGCCGGGCGACCAGGTCGGTCACGATCTGCTCGGAGCTGCGGCGGCCGAGCTGGGTCTCGGCGGTCGGCATCAGGCGGTGGGCCAGGACCGGGACGGCCAGGCGCTGGATGTCGTCCGGGGTGACGTAGTCGCGCCCGTCCAGCGCGGCGGCGGCGCGGGCGGCCCGGACCAGGTGCAGGGTGGCGCGCGGCGAGGCGCCCAGCCGCAGCTCGGGGCTGGTGCGGGTGGCGCCGACCAGGTCGACGGCGTAGCGGCGGACCGGGTCGGCGATGTGCACGGTGCGGACCAGGTCGACCAGCTTGAGGATGTCGGCTGCGTGCGCGACCGGCTGGAGGTCGTCCAGCGGGTTGGTGCCGCCGTGCACGTCGAGCATCGCGAACTCGGCCTCGGGGCTGGGGTAGCCGATCGAGATCCGGGCCATGAAGCGGTCCCGCTGGGCCTCCGGGAGGGGGTAGGTGCCCTCCATCTCGACCGGGTTCTGGGTGGCCACCACCATGAACGGCGAGGGCAGCTCGTAGCTGGTGCCGTCGATGGTGACCTGGCGCTCCTCCATGGACTCCAGCAGCGCGGACTGGGTCTTGGGCGAGGCGCGGTTGATCTCGTCGCCGACCACGATCTGGGCGAAGATCGCGCCCGGGCGGAACTCGAAGTCGTGCCGCTGCTGGTCGTAGATGTTGGTGCCGGTGACGTCCGAGGGCAGCAGGTCGGGGGTGAACTGGATGCGGCGCACGGTGCAGTCCACGGACCTGGCGAGCGCCTTGGCCAGCATGGTCTTGCCGACGCCGGGCACGTCCTCCAGAAGCAGGTGGCCTTCGGCGAGCAGCACGGTCAGGGCGATCCGGACCGCCTCAGGCTTGCCCTCGATCACGCTCTCGATGTTGGCGCGGACCCGGTCAACGACCGCAGCGAGTTCGGGGAGCCCGATCCGCTGGTACCCGTTCGCCCTCTGTTCGCCCCCCGCAGGACTGCCGAGACCGGCCTGATCGCTGTAGCTCGTCACCCGTTTACGCTCCCTGGCACGCTGCGCCCGCCTCACCCGAGGCCGGACCCCACCCCATGCTTGACGCGACCGTCCCGGAGGCGGTTCCGATGGGGATCCGGCGCCGGGTTGGCGGCCTGCGGCCCGGCCGCCCCAGGTGGTTCGGGGCCTGACCGGCAGGCGCATTCTCCCCCGTTCGGCGGCCAGAAGTCACCATTCGGCCGTCGCCGAATGCTGTTGCCCGCCCGCTCGGGGGGCCCGCTACCGGACCTCGCGCAGCAGCCCGGTGTGGACGTCGAAGACGAAGCCGCGGACGTCGTCGGTGTGCGGCAGGAAGGGGGAGGTACGGACCCGCTGCATGGACTGGCGGACGTCGCCGTCCAGGTCGACGAAGGACTCCACCGCCCACTGCGGGCGCTGGCCGACCTCCAGCTCCAGTTCCCGGCGGAAGTCCTCGGTGAGTCCGAGCAGGCCGCAGCCGGTGTGGTGGATCAGCGCGACCGAGCGGGTGCCCAGGGCGCGCT
Source organism: Kitasatospora sp. NPDC059648 (assembly GCF_042734825.1). Classification (NCBI taxonomy): domain Bacteria; kingdom Bacillati; phylum Actinomycetota; class Actinomycetes; order Kitasatosporales; family Streptomycetaceae; genus Kitasatospora; species Kitasatospora sp. NPDC059648. The sequence goes on from NZ_JBHWDU010000014.1 coordinate 113,318, forward strand.
GGCTGATGGTCAGGGACCGGATGGTGTCGTCGGTGACGACGCCGCCGGCGTTGCGGATGACGTGGGCGTCGCCCAGTTCGAGGCCGAGCGCCGCGAACAGGTCGAGGCGGGCGTCCATGCAGGCCACCACGGCGATCTTCTGGACGGGACGGGCGTCCATGCCGCCGTCCCGGAAGGTCACCGCGTACTCGCGGTTGGCCGTGACGAAGCGGTCGATGATGGTCGGTCTCGGGGAGTCGGCAGCGGCGTTCGGCGTGGGCCGGTCGGGAGTCACTGTCATGGGGGCGACGTTAGTGCGAACCGGGGCCGCGCGGTGGGGCGGAGAGCTACAGAACGCGCCGCTGTGATCGAGCGCATAGCGACAACGGCACGGTTTGTCCGGGCTGGTCCCGGAGTGGGTCCGTACCCGGCGCTCGACGGGGCGCGCGGCGGCCGCCCCAGGCCCCCGGTCGGCGGCTCCGCCGGACCGCCCCGACTGCCGCGACCTGCGGTGATACGTACCGCCGCCTGGGTGGTGCGCCGGAGCGGACCATTGACTGGAAGGGCCCGCGCGATAGAGTTGCGGCGCGTTGGAGCACACCCGCCGGAGCCCGTCAACCGGGCGTCAGCCGTGCGGCGGGGCCCGTCCGATGCGGCCCGTGGCCTCCACCCGCTCCGTGTTCACCTGGCGCACCTTCCCCGGTGCCGGGCGGCCACGACCTTCCCCCTGAGCGGGCGGGGACCACGGGCCGCGTCGTCGTGCCGGCGGGCGGTGGGCGAGAATGGTCGGAGCTCCCGGACGACGGGCTGCTCCGCACCGAGGAAGGGCGCCACCGCGCATGACCACCAACGAACCGGGTCCCAAGCACGTTCCGGTGATGCTGCAGCGGTGCATGGACGCGCTGGCCCCGGCGATCTCGCGCCCCGGTGCCGTGGTGGTGGACGCCACCCTCGGCCTCGGCGGGCACAGCGAGGCGCTGCTGACCCAGTTCCCGGAGGTCCGGCTGGTCGCGGTGGACCGCGACCCGCAGGCGCTGAAGCTGTCCGGTGAGCGGCTGGCCCCGTTCGGGGACCGGGCCACCCTGGTGCACGCGGTGTACGACGAGATCCCCGAGGTGCTGGAGCGGCTGGGCATCGACCGGGCGGACGGCGTGCTCTTCGACCTCGGCGTCTCGTCGATGCAGCTGGACGAGGCCGACCGCGGCTTCGCCTACGCCCAGGACGCCCCGCTGGACATGCGGATGGACCAGACCCGGGGGATCAGCGCGGCGGAGGTGCTGAACACCTACAGCCACGGCGACCTGGCCCGGATCCTCAAGGTGTACGGCGAGGAGCGGTTCGCCGGGAAGATCGCCTCCGTCATCGTGCGGGAGCGGGTGAAGGAACCGTTCACCAACAGCGCGCGTCTGGTCGAGTTGGTGCGCAACGCCATTCCGGCGGCGACCCGCCGGACCGGGGGGAACCCGGCCAAGCGCACCTTCCAGGCGTTGCGGATCGAGGTCAACGGCGAGCTGGAGGTCCTGGACCGGGCGATCCCGGGGGCGCTGGACGTCCTCGCGCTCGGCGGCCGGATCGTGGTGATGTCGTACCAGTCGCTGGAGGACCGGCTGGTGAAGCAGTACTTCGCCGCCGGGGCGACCAGCACCGCCCCGCCGGGGCTCCCGTTCATCCCGGAGGAGCACCAGCCCTGGCTCAAACTGATCACCCGCGGGGCCGAGCTGGCCACCGAGGAGGAGATCGAGGAGAACCGGCGCGCCGCGCCCGTGCGGCTGCGGGTGGCGGAGAGGATCAGGGACCGAAGCAAGCGGGGCTGAGGATCGGCTCCGGCGGGGTCCGAAGGGCGGAGGAGAGCAGTGGGGCCGGTGGCCGGTGAGGTCCGGGCGGGGCGGGGAGGACTCCCCGGGCAGGGCAGGGCGCGGATCACGGTCCGGCCGGGGCGGCGCCCCGTCCGGGGACGCACGCCGTTCGCGGTGCTCGTGGTGGTGCTGCTGGCGGCGGGGTTGCTCGGTCTGCTGGCGCTGAACACGGCCCTCAACGAGGGCTCCTTCGAGCTGTCCCGGCTGCAGAAGCAGACCACCAGGGCGACCGACGAGCAGCAGAGCCTCCAGCTCGAAATCGACCAGAGCTCGGCTCCGGACGCGCTGGCCAAGCGGGCCGGCGAGCTGGGCATGGTCCCGGCCGGCGGGATGGCCTTCCTGGACGTGCCGAACGGCGGCAAGGTGATCGGCACGCCCGGCCCGGCGCAGGACAGCCCGCCGGTGAGGAAGTCGACGGTCGATCCGTGGCCGACGAAGCCCTCGCCGGGGGCGCAGAGCCCGGCGCAGCCCCAGCTCCCGGCCCAGCCGAGCGGCTCGCCGGGCGCCCAGCCGTCGGCGCAGCCGACCGGCCAGGCGCCCGCGCCGCCGACCCCGGCGGCCTCGGCCGGTGACTCGGTGATCCAGCTCAACCCGGTGTCGCCCGCGCCGGCGCAGCACGGGGGTGGCACCAGATGACGACTCCCCGCCAGCCGTCCGGTTCCGGTTCCGGGTCGGGCTCCGGCCGACGGCAGCCGCCGGGCACCGGTGCGGCCCGACCCGTCGCCGGGCGCGGCCAGCCCGCGAAGGGGCAGCCGGCCAAGGGCCAGGGCGCCGCCCGCGGCCAAGCCGCCAAGGCGCAGGCCCCGAAGAGCCAGCCGGCGAAGGCCCAGCCCGTGCGGAGCCAGTCGGCCAAGGCGCAGCCCGCCAAGGCCGCCGCCGCGGGCCGCACCCCGCGTGCGCCGCAGCAGCGCCGCCCGGAGGGCCGTCCGCCGGCGCGCAGCCAGGCGGCGGTGCGGCCGCGCCCGAAGTCCCGGCCGCCGCAGCGCCCCAAGGCGCTGAAGCTGGCCGAGCCCAAGCGTCGGCTGCGGGTGATCACGGTGGCGCTGTCGCTGGTGTTCTCGGTCTTCGCCGGGCGACTGGTGCAGCTCCAGCTGGTGGACGCCGACGCGCTGGCCGCCGACGCCAACACCAACCGCTACCAGAACATCCCGATCACCGCCGAGCGCGGCTCGATAACGTCCGCCGACGGCGTCGCGCTGGCCGCCACCGTGGACGCGTACGACATCACCGCCGACCCGGCGATGTTCACCCCCGGGGCGACCGGCATCCCGGACGCCCCGGAGCAGGCGGCCGCGCTGCTGTCGCCGATCATCGGCGTCGCCAAGGACAAGATCGCCGCCGACCTCCACACCCCCAAGACCCGTTACAAGCGGCTCGCCGCCCAGCAGACCCCGGCCGCCAAGAACCAGATCAGCGACCTCAAGTCGAGCCTGGAGAAGCAGGCCGGCTCGCGCGCCTGCCAGGCGCAGAAGAAGCTGCTCGGCAAGCCCGCCGACCAGGGCGGTCGCACCCGGGTGGACAACGAGTGCGCCAACCCGCTGGCCGGGGTCTTCAACCGGGAGACCCAGAAGCGGATCTACCCGGCCGGCGGACTGGCCGCCAACCTGGTCGGCTTCGTCAACGGCGAGGGCGAGGGCGCCGGCGGGCTGGAGCTGCAGTACCAGAAGCAGCTGGCCGGCAAGGACGGCCACAGCAGCTACGCCCAGGCGGGCGGCCGACTGGTGCCCACCGCCGGCGGCTCGATGGACCCGGCGGTGCCCGGCAGCAACATCAAACTGACCATCAACCGGGACGTCCAGTGGGCGGCGCAGCGGGCGATCACCGACCAGGTGGCCAACTCCGGGGCGGAGAAGGGCTACGTCGTCGTCCAGGACGTGAAGACCGGCCAGGTCATCGCGATGGCCTCCGCGCCCGGCTTCAACCCCAACGACCTGAGCCTCACCAAGCCGTCCCAGATGGGCAACCCGGCCCTGGTGGACGCCTACGAGCCGGGCAGCACCGCCAAGCTGATGAGCCTGGCCGCCGTCCTGGACACCGGCAAGGCCAACTGGGACACCAAGGTGACGGTGCCGTACCCGCTGGTTCGGGCCGGGCAGCAGTTCAAGGACGACGTCGAGCACGGCACCTGGTACCTGACCCTGGCCGGGGTGCTCGCCAAGTCCTCCAACATCGGCACCATCGAGGCGATCGAGACCCTCGGCGACGGCGACCAGCTGAAGGCCAACCAGGTCCTGGACGGTTACATGCGCAAGTTCGGGGTGGCCCAGCCGACCGGTCTCAACTTCCCGGGGGAGACCGCGGGCAAGCTCAAGAAGCCGGAGGACCTGGTCGCCTCGGAGAAGTACAACATCTCCTTCGGCCAGGGCCCGCTGCAGATGAACGCGCTGCAGGCCACCTCGGTGTACTCGACCATCGCCAACGGCGGGGTGCGCGTCGCGCCGAGCATCGTCCAGGGCATCACCGGGCCGGACGGCAAGTACACCGCGACGCCGCCCGGCGAGCAGACCCGGGTGGTCAGCGAGCAGACCGCCAAGACCCTCACCTCGATGCTGGAGTCGGTCGTCGACGACGAGCAGGGCACCGGCGGCAAGGCCGCCATTCCCGGCTACCGGGTCGCCGGAAAGACCGGTACCGCCAACCGGGGGGCCGCCGACGGCAAGGGCTACGACGGCTACACCGCCTCCTTCATCGGCTTCGCCCCGGCCGACGCCCCCCGGTACACCGTCTCCTGCACGCTCCAGGGCCCGGTCAACGGCCACTTCGGCGGCCAGCTGTGCGGCCCGGTGTTCAAGCAGGTGATGGAGTTCACCCTGAAGACCATGCAGGTCCCGCCGAGCGGGAGCCCGGCGCCGAACCTGCCCGTCGAGTGGAAGCCGTGAGCGAGGATGAGCAACCAGCGGGTCGGTCCGGACGGCGGCGCGGCGGAGGCCCGGTTTGGCCCTGGGCACCCTTCGGCGGATAGCCTTCCCGCCGTGCCGAAACCCGATCAAACCACCGTGAGTCCGCCCCGCCCGACCGGGACCGCCGCCCTGCCGCTCGCCGAGCTGGCCGGCCGGCTGGGTCTGCCGCCCGTCGAGGGCGGCGCCGTCACCGGTGTCACCCACGACTCCCGCGCGGTGCGCCCCGGTGACGTGTACGTGGCGTTCCCGGGCGCCAACCACCACGGCGCGGCCTTCGCCGGCAGGGCCGCGGAGGCCGGCGCGGTGGCCGTGCTGACCGACCCGGCGGGCGCCGAGCTGGCCGCCCCCACCGGCCTGCCGCTGCTGGTCGTCGACCGGCCGCGGGCCCGGATGGGCGAGCTGGCCGCGATCGTCTACGGCCACCCGTCCGAGCGGCTGCTGATGATCGGGCTGACCGGCACCAACGGCAAGACCACCACCTCGTACCTGGTCGAGGGCGGTCTGCGCGGCGCCGGGCGCAGCCCGGGCGTGATCGGCACCGTCGAGATGCGGGTCGGCCAGGAGCGGATCAAGAGCGAGCGCACCACCCCCGAGGCCACCGACCTGCACGCGATCCTCGGCGTGATGGCCGAGCGCGGCGCGGACGCGGTGACCATGGAGGTGTCCAGCCACGCCCTGGTCTTCGGCCGCACCGACGGGGTGGCGTACGACGTCGCCCTGTTCAACAACCTCACGCCCGAGCACCTCGACTTCCACCCGGACATGGAGGACTACTTCCAGGCGAAGGCCCGGCTGTTCCAGCCCGGCAAGTCCCGCCACGGCGTGGTCAACCTGGACGACGAGTACGGCCGCCGGCTCGCCGCCGAGGCGAAGATCCCGGTAACCACCTTCTCCGCGACCGGCGACGCCGGGGCGCACTGGCGGGCCCTGGACGTCCAGCTCGGCCCGACCGGCTCCACCTTCCGGGTGGTCGGCCCGGACGGCGCCGAGGCGGACGCCTCCGTCCCGCTGCCCGGCCCGTTCAACGTCGCCAACGCGCTGGCCGCGATCACCGTGCTGGTCGCCGCCGGGCTGCCGCTGGAGCGGGCCGTGGCCGGCGTCGCCGCCGTGGCCGGCGTGCCGGGCCGGCTGGAGCGGGTGGACGCCGGGCAGCCGTTCGTCGCGGTGGTGGACTACGCGCACAAGCCGGACGCCCTGAAGGCCGTCCTCGGCTCGCTGCGCGAGGTCACCAAGGGCCGGCTGCACGTCGTGGTCGGCTGCGGCGGCGACCGCGACCCGCACAAGCGCGGCCCGATGGGCGCCATCGCCGCCCGGCTCGCCGACACCGCCCTGCTGACCAGCGACAACCCGCGCAGTGAGGACCCGCTGGCGATCCTCGCCAGCATGCTGACCGGCGCCGCCGCGGTGCCCGAGGCCGAGCGCGGGGACGTCCTGGTCGTGCCCGACCGGGCCGAGGCGATCGAGCTCGCGGTGGCCCGCGCCCAGGCGGGGGACACCGTGCTGGTGGCCGGCAAGGGCCACGAGCTCGGCCAGTACGTACGAGACGAGATCCGCCCCTTCGACGACCGGGAGGTGCTGCGCGAATCCATCGCGCGGACCACGGCCGCCCGGGGCGACCGAGGAGTAGAGCAGCAGTGATCGCACTGACCCTCGCCGAGGTGGCGGCCGCCGTCGGAGGCACCCTGGACGGAGCCGACCCGGACACCCTGGTCACCGGCCCGGTCGAGGTCGACTCGCGGAAGGTGGGCCCCGGCGGCCTGTTCGCGGCCTTCGTCGGCGAGAACGTGGACGGCCACGACTACGCCGTCACGGCGGTCGAGGCCGGCGCCGTCGCGGTGCTGGCCTCCCGCCCGGTCGGCGTGCCCGCCGTCCTGGTCGACAGTGTGGTGGAGGCGCTCGGCCGGCTGGCCCGTGCCGTGGTCTCGCGCGCCTCGGGCACCGCCGTGGTCGCGCTGACCGGCTCGGCCGGCAAGACCAGCACCAAGGACCTGATCGGCCAGCTGCTCCAGCGCCACGGCGAGACCATCTTCCCGCCCGGCTCGCTGAACAACGAGATCGGCCACCCGATGACCGCGCTGCGGGTCGAGGAGGGCACCCGGCACCTGGTGATGGAGATGGGCGCCCGGCACAAGGGCGACATCGAGTACCTCACCTCGATCACCCCGCCGCGGATCGGCCTGGTCCTCAACGTCGGCACCGCCCATCTCGGCGAGTTCGGCTCCCAGGAGGCGATCGCCGAGGCCAAGGGCGAGCTGGTCGAGGCGCTGCCCGCCGACGGCGCCGCGATCCTCAACGCGGACGACCGGCTGGTGCGCGCGATGGCCTCCCGCACCAAGGCGAAGGTGGTGCTGTTCGGGGAGTCCCCGGACGCCCACGTCCGGGCGACCGACGTTCGCCTGGACGCCACCGGACGGCCGTCGTTCACGCTCACCACCCCGGCCGGTTCCGCGCCCGTGCAGCTGCGCCTGTACGGTGAGCACCACGTCTCGAACGCCCTCGCCGCCGCCGCGGTGGCGACGGAGCTCGGGATGACCGTCGACGACACCGCGGCAGCCCTGGGCGAGGCGGGTGCGCTGTCCCGCTGGCGCATGGAGGTCGTCGACCGGGCCGATGGTGTCACCGTCGTCAACGACGCCTACAACGCGAACCCCGACTCGATGCGGGCCGCGCTGCGGGCGCTGGTCTCGATGGGCGGCCGCGGTCCGGAGCGCCGCCGCACCTGGGCGGTGCTCGGCGAGATGCGGGAGCTCGGCGAGGACAGCCTGGCCGAGCACGACGCCATCGGGCGGCTCGCCGTCCGGCTGGACGTCACCAAGCTGGTGGCGGTCGGCGGACGCGAGGCGGCCTGCATGGAACTCGGCGCGAGGAACGAAGGTTCGTGGGGTGAGGAGTCGGTGCTGGTGTCCGACGCGGACGCGGCGGTCGAGCTGCTGCGCAGTCAGCTTCGTCCGGGGGATGTGGTCCTGGTGAAGGCGTCCCGTTCGGTGGGGCTGGAGAAGGTGGCCGAGGCCCTCCTGGCGGACGGTGCTGCCCGATGATGAAGCAGATCCTCTTCTCCGGGATGATCGGCCTGATCCTCTCGCTGGTCGGCACGCCCGCCCTGATCAAGCTGCTCGCCCGGCAGGGCTACGGCCAGTACATCCGTGACGACGGCCCCAAGGCGCACCACAGCAAGAAGGGCACGCCCACCATGGGCGGCATCGCCTTCATCCTGGCGACCCTGATCGCGTACTTCGCCACGAAGGCGATAACGGGCGACACCCCGACCGCCTCGGGGCTGCTGGTGCTCTTCCTGACCGCGGGCCTCGGCCTGGTGGGCTTCCTGGACGACTACATCAAGGTCGTCAAGCGCCGCTCGCTCGGCCTGCGGGCGAAGGCGAAGCTGGCCGGCCAGTCGATCGTCGGCCTGGTGTTCGCCATCCTGGCGCTGCAGTTCCACGACGACCGCGGGCTCAGCCCGGCTTCCGAGAAGCTGTCCTTCGTCCGCGACTTCAGCTGGTCGATCGGCCCGGTGCTGTTCGTCATCTTCGCTTACTTCATGATCGCGGCCACCTCCAACGGCGTGAACCTGACGGACGGTCTGGACGGTCTCGCCACCGGTGCCTCGGTGATGGCCTTCGGCGCCTACACGTTCATCGGCGTCTGGGAGTACACCCAGAGCTGCGCGTACTTCATCTCCGCCACCGGTGCCTGCTACGACGTCCGGGACCCGCTGGACCTCGCGGTGGTCGCCTCGGCCCTGATGGGCTCCTGCTTCGGCTTCCTGTGGTGGAACACCTCGCCCGCCAAGATCTTCATGGGCGACACCGGCTCGCTCGCCCTCGGCGGCGCCCTGGCCGGTCTCGCGATCTGCTCGCGCACCGAGCTGCTGCTGATCATGCTCGGCGGCCTCTTCATGATCATCACCCTCTCGGTGATCATCCAGGTCGGCTCCTTCCGGATGACCGGCAAGCGCGTCTTCAAGATGGCGCCACTGCAGCACCACTTCGAACTCAAGGGCTGGAGCGAAGTCCTGGTCGTGGTCCGCTTCTGGATCATCCAGGGCCTCTGCGTGGCCGTCGGCCTCGGCCTCTTCTACGCGGGATACCGGACGGGATGACGAACCCCCAGATGACCGAGACGCAGTTCGTGAACCTGCCCGTGGTGGTCGCCGGCCTCGGCGTCTCGGGCATCAGCGCCGCGCGCGTCCTGAACGGCCTCGGCGCACGCGTCACCGTGGTGGACGGCGGCAGCGGCGAGGGCCTCAGGGCCCGCGCCGCCGAGCTGGAGGCCATCGGCGTCGCGGTGCGCCTGGGCGACGGCGCGAGCCTGCCCGAGGGCACCGAGCTGATCGTCACCTCGCCCGGCTGGGCCCCCGACAGCGCGCTGTTCGCCGCCGCCGGGGCGGCCGGGGTGCCGGTCTGGGGCGACGTCGAGCTGGCCTGGCGGCTGCGCAAGCCGCTGCCGGGCACCGGCGAGCCCGCCCCCTGGCTGGCCGTCACCGGCACCAACGGCAAGACCACCACCGTCCAGATGCTCGCCTCGATCCTCACCGCGGCCGGCAGGCGCACCGCCGCCGTCGGCAACGTCGGGGTCTCGGTGCTGGACGCGGTGCTCGCCGAGGAGCCGTACGACGTGCTCGCCGTCGAGCTCTCCAGCTACCAGCTGCACTGGGCGCCCTCGCTGCGCCCGCACTCGGCGGCCGTGCTCAACCTGGCCCCGGACCACCTCGACTGGCACGGCTCGATGGAGGCGTACGCCGCCGACAAGGGCCGGATCTACGAGGGCAACGTGGTGGCCTGCGTGTACAACCTGGCCGACCCGGCCACCGAGGCGCTGGTCCGGGAGGCCGACGTCGAGGAGGGCTGCCGGGCGATCGGTTTCGGCCTCGGCGCGCCGAGCCCGTCGAACTTCGGCGTGGTGGACGGCCTGCTGGTGGACCGCGCCTTCGTCGAGGACCGGGCCCAGAACGCGGCCGAACTGGGCTCCGTCGAGGACGTGAACCCGCCTGCCCCGCACAACATCGCCAACGCGCTCGCCGCGGCGGCGCTGGCCCGGGCGTACGGGGTCGAGCCGAAGGCCGTCCGGGAGGGCCTGCGGGCCTTCCGCCCGGACGCCCACCGGATCGCCGAGGTCGGTACGGTCCGCGAGGTCACGTACATCGACGACTCCAAGGCCACCAACACCCACGCCGCCGCGGCCTCGCTGGCGGCCTACCGGCCGATCGTCTGGATCGCCGGGGGACTGGCCAAGGGCGCGACCTTCGACGACCTGGTGCAGGGCGCGGCCGAGCGGCTGCGCGCGGTCGTGCTGATCGGGCAGGACCGGGCGCTGATCCGCGAGGCGCTGGAGCGACACGCTCCGGATGTGCCGGTGATCGAGGCGGCCGAGGGCCAGACTGGCGCGGTGGCGATGGCCGAGGTCGTTCGAACGGCCGCATCGCTCGCTCGATCGGGTGACACGGTGCTGCTGGCTCCGGCCTGCGCGTCGATGGACATGTTCACCAACTACGGCGAGCGCGGCGACCTCTTCGCGGCGGCCGTCCGGGAGCTGGCGGACTCCGGCGAGTGAGCCGAAGGGCCGCGCCGACGACCGTCGGCGTCGGGCCGGAGCGGCCCGGAGGCGGCGAACGAGCCGCATGAAGAGGAGCGGGGAGCGGTGGCGGGGCAGGGCAGAGCGGATTCCGGCGTGACGAAGCAGGACTCCGCCGAGCCGTGGCGAGTGATCTCCGCCACCACGACCAAGTACAAGTCGGCCGGTCCGCTGGGACGGTTGCGGGCCTTCCGGGCCCGCGTCCGGTACTGGCTGGACCGGCCGCTCACGCCGTACCTGCTGGTGGTCGGCAGTACCCTGCTGCTGGTCGTGCTGGGCCTGATGATGGTCTTCTCGGCCTCGCAGATCCTGGCGCTCAACCAGCACCACACCGCGCAGTACTACTTCCTCAAGCAGCTGATCGCGGCCGTCCTCGGCCTGGTCCTGCTGGTCGGCTTCGCCTCCGTCCCGGTCGCGGTGCTGCGGGTGATCGTCTACCCGGTGATGTTCGGGGTGATCGGCGCGCTCGCGCTGGTCGCCGTGCCCGGCGTCGGGGTGCGGATCAACGGCAACCAGAACTGGCTGGATTTCGGCTTCTTCCAGTTCCAGCCCTCCGAGTTCGCCAAGCTCGCACTGGTGCTCTGGGGCGCCGACCTGCTCGCCCGCAAGCAGAAGGCCGGCACCCTCACCTCCTGGAAGCACCTGCTGGTGCCGCTGGTGCCGGGCGCCCTGCTGCTGCTCGCGCTGATCATGATCGGCGGCGACATGGGCACCTCGATGATCCTGGTGGCCATGGTGTTCGCGCTGCTGTGGATGGTCGGCGCACCGCTGCGGCTGTTCGTGGCCACCCTCGGGGTGGCGGTCGTGGTCTGCACCGCCCTGGTGATCACCGTCCCGCACCGGGCCGAGCGGCTGGGCTGCATCGGCGTCACCAAGCTCGATCCGGAGGGCGCCTGCTTCCAGGCCCTGCACGGCGTGTACTCGTTCGCGCTCGGCGGCGGCTTCGGCACCGGTCTGGGCGCCGGCGTGGAGAAGTGGGGCCAGCTGCCCGAGGCGCACACCGACTTCATCTTCGCCGCGACCGGCGAGGAACTGGGCCTGGTGGGGACGCTGTCGGTGATCGGTCTCTTTGCGGCACTAGGCTACGCGGGTATCCGTGTGGCCATCGGTACGAAGGATCCCTTCGTCAGGTACGCCGCGGGAGCCGCCACCACCTGGATCATGGCGCAGGCCATGATCAACCTGGGGTCGGCGCTGGGACTGCTGCCCATCGCGGGCGTCCCGCTCCCGCTGTTCTCCTACGGCGGTTCCGCCATGCTGTCGGCCATGTCCGCGATCGGGGTGCTGCTGTGCCTGGCACGCAGCTCCTCGGGCGCGAAGGCGGCCCTGGCCGCCCGGAGCAAGAACTCCCGGATCAGGAAGCGACTGGCCCGGGTGCTGCCACGACGACGAACCACAGCGCGCCCGGCCCCCGGGCCGGCACGCAGGGAGCGGTGAATTTCGGTGCATGTCGTACTCGCCGGCGGGGGGACCGCCGGTCACATCGAGCCGGCCATGGCCCTCGCGGACGCCCTCCGCAGGCACGACCCGTCCATCGGGATCACCGCCCTGGGCACCGAGAAGGGGTTGGAGACCCGACTGGTGCCCGAGCGCGGCTACCAGCTGGAGCTCATCCCGGCCGTCCCGCTGCCCCGCAAGCCCACCCCTGAGCTGATCACCGTTCCCGGCCGCTTGCGCGGCACCGTGCGGGCCGCCCAGGAGATCATCGAGCGGGTCAACGCCGACGCCGTGGTCGGCTTCGGCGGCTACGTCGCGATGCCCGCCTACCTCGCCGCCAAGCGCGCCGGGGTGCCGATCGTGGTGCACGAGGCCAACGCCCGCCCGGGCCTGGCCAACAAGATCGGCGCCCGCTACACCGACTTCGTCGCGGTCTCCACCCCGGACAGCAAGCTGCGCGACTCCCGGTACATCGGCATCCCGCTGCGCCGGACCATCGCCACCCTTGACCGCAACGCCACCCGGCCGGAGGCCCGCCAGTACTTCGGCCTGGACCAGCGGCTGCCCACCCTGCTGGTCTCCGGCGGCTCCCAGGGCGCGCGCCGGCTCAACGAGACCATCACCGCGATCGCCCCGCGGCTGCAGCAGTACGGCGTGCAGATCCTCCACGCGGTCGGCCCGAAGAACGAGCTGCCGCAGGTCGCCGACGTGCCCGGGATGCCGCCGTACCGCGCGGTGCCGTACGTCGACCGGATGGACCTCGCCTACGCGGCGGCCGACCTGATGCTCTGCCGGGCCGGCGCCATGACGGTGGCCGAGCTGGCGGCCGTCGGGCTGCCCGCCGCCTTCGTGCCGCTGCCGATCGGCAACGGCGAGCAGCGGCTGAACGCCCAGCCGATGGTCAAGGCCGGCGGCGGCCTGCTGGTCGACGACGCCGAGCTGACCCCGGACTGGGTGCTGCAGAACGTGCTGCCGGTGCTCACCGACCCGCAGCGGCTGTGGGACATGAGCCGGGCCGCCGCCGAGTTCGGCCGCCGGGACGCCGACGACCTGCTGGTCGGCATGGTGTACGAGGCGATCCAGGCGCACCGCGGCGGTCGCCGCCGTGGCTGACGGCCGGCTCGCCGACCCGTTGGAGGAGGAGCTGGAGGAGGAGGAGTCCGCTCCCCGCCTCCGGCTCTCCCGGCGGGGCATCGTGGTGCTGAGCGTGCTCGGCGCCGCGGTGCTCGGCGTGCTGGCCTGGGTGGTGTTCCTCTCGTCGGTGCTGGACGTGCGCGACGTCGCCGTCCAGGGCACGACCGACGACAAGCTGACGTCGGACCAGGTCCGCGACGCGGTCGGCGGGCTGGCCGGCGGCCCGCTGGCCCGGGTCGACCTGGACGGCGTCCGGCACCGGGTGGAGGCGATCCCCCGGGTGGCGAAGGCCGAGGTCTGGCGGGGCTGGCCGCACACCCTGCAGGTCAAGGTGGTGCAGCGGACCGCGGTGGCCGCCGTCAAGGGGGATGACGGCCAGTTCACCCAGGTGGATGCCGCCGGCGTGAGCTTCGCCACCGAGGCGGCCGCGCCGCAGGGCGTGCCGGTGGTGGAACTGCGGCTCAGTCAGCCCGCGAGGGACGTGGACGGGGTGATCTCCCGGGCGCAGCTGGTGCAGGGCGCGGTGGCGGTGGCCGCCGGGCTCCCGCCGGAGATCGCCAAGCGGGCCGGATCGGTCCTGGTTCACTCCTACGACGACATCGAACTGCAGCTCAGCGGGGGTGCGACGGTGCGCTGGGGGAGCCCCGAGCAGACCGACCGGAAGGCCCGGGTGCTGCTGGCACTGATGAAGCAGAAGGGCACCGTGTTCGACGTGACCGCGCCGGAGGCGCCGGCGGTGTCGGGTTGATCCGCTAGATTCTGTGCCCGAGGGAGGGGTTGACGCCTCGAAGTGTCGGCCCGACCCTTGGTGGTCACCCCGGTTTCCATTGCCGGCCGATGATCACATAGGCTCAAAAGAAAAAGGGAAGCTCGGCGTGTTCGTTGAAACGCGTGCCCGGAGCCACCTAGTGTCCTGTGTCACCAGACTGTGTCCCTTGGTGATGTGACGGAGGCACAGGACTAACCCTAAAGGTCAAGTTTAGGGTTGGGGTCGGCGGTCGGCATTTCGGACATTCAGTCAGAAACCAGGCTCCCTACCCATCGACATCCGTCGGTACGGCCCACCGTCGGGCCGCACCGACCCGGAAATTCGAGGCGAGAGGCCTTCGACGTGGCAGCACCGCAGAACTACCTCGCAGTCATCAAGGTCGTCGGAATCGGCGGCGGTGGTGTCAACGCCATCAACCGGATGATCGAGGTCGGTCTCAAGGGCGTCGAGTTCATCGCGATCAACACCGATGCGCAGGCCCTCCTCATGAGCGACGCCGACGTCAAGCTCGATGTGGGCCGTGAACTCACCCGGGGCCTCGGCGCCGGCGCCAACCCCGAGGTCGGCCGCAAGGCCGCCGAGGACCACCGCGAGGAGATCGAGGAGGTCCTCAAGGGGGCCGACATGGTCTTCGTGACCGCCGGCGAGGGTGGTGGCACGGGCACGGGCGGCGCGCCCGTCGTCGCCAACATCGCCCGCTCGCTGGGCGCCCTGACCATCGGCGTGGTCACCCGCCCCTTCACCTTCGAGGGCCGCCGCCGGGCCAACCAGGCCGAGGACGGCATCGCCGCCCTGCGCGAAGAGGTCGACACCCTCATCGTGATCCCCAACGACCGGCTGCTGTCCATCTCGGACCGCCAGGTCAGCGTGCTCGACGCGTTCCGCTCGGCGGACCAGGTCCTGCTCTCCGGTGTCCAGGGCATCACCGACCTGATCACCACCCCGGGTCTGATCAACCTCGACTTCGCCGACGTCAAGTCCGTCATGTCGGACGCCGGTTCGGCGCTCATGGGCATCGGCTCGGCCCGCGGCGAGGACCGCGCCAAGGCGGCCGCCGTGATGGCGATCTCCTCGCCGCTGCTGGAGGCCTCGATCGACGGCGCCCGCGGCGTGCTGCTGTCCATCTCGGGCGGCTCCGACCTCGGCCTGTTCGAGATCAACGAGTCGGCCCAGCTGGTCAGCGAGGCCGCCCACCCCGAGGCCAACATCATCTTCGGTGCGGTCATCGACGACGCGCTCGGCGACGAGGTGCGGGTCACCGTCATCGCGGCCGGCTTCGACGGCGGTCAGCCGCCGGCGATCGTCCGCGACCCGGTGGTGAAGTCCACCACCCCCGCCGCCCCGGCCACCCCGCCGGCCGCCCCGGAGCGCCCGGCCGGCCGGCCGTCGTACGGGAGCATCGGCTCGGTGACGTCCCGGTCCGAGGGGGAGGCCCAGGCCGCTCCGACGCGTTCGGCCGAGACCCAGGCCGCCACGACCACCGCCGCTTCGGTGCCGCCGCAGGTGCAGCAGTCGACCCGGCAGCCGTTCGTGGAGAGCCCGGCCGAGGAGCTCGACGTCCCGGATTTCCTTAAGTGATCGATCACGCGGTCCGCGCGGGTGCTCACTTCGCCTTCACCGATCGGTGGGGCGGGGTGAGCACTTCGCCGTACGGGGAGCTCAACCTCGGCGGCGCGGTCGGGGACGACCCGGAGGCCGTCCGGGAGAACCGGGCGATCGCGGCCCGGGAGCTGGGGCTGAACCCGGCCGACGTGGTCTGGATGAACCAGGTGCACGGCGCCGAGGTGGCCGTGGTGACGGAGCGCCAGCCGCTGGGGCACGCCCCGGCGGTGGACGCGGTGGTCACCGACCGGCCGCTCGCGCTCGCGGTGCTGACCGCGGACTGCACCCCGGTGCTGCTGGCCGACCCGGTGGCGGGCGTGGTGGGCGCGGCCCACGCGGGCCGGCCCGGGCTGGCGGCCGGAGTGGTGGCCGCGGCCGTCGCGGCGATGGTCGAACTGGGGGCCGAACCGGCGCGGATCACCGCCGCCACCGGCCCCGCGGTCTGCGGTCGCTGCTACGAGGTGCCGGCCGAACTGCGCGCCGAGGTCGCCGGGATCGTCCCGGCGGCCTTCGCCGAGACCTCCTGGGGGACCCCGGCCCTGGACGTGCCGGAGGGCGTCGCGGCCCAGCTGGCCGCGGCGGGGGTCACCGAGCTGGTGCGGTCACCGGTCTGCACCCTCGAATCCGCCGATCACTTCTCCTATCGCCGTGAGCAGCGCACGGGCCGGCTCGCGAGCTACGTCTGGTTGGGCTCTGATCACTGATGACGAACGACATCTACGGACCGTTCCCGGGCAGCCCGGAGTTCCTGGGGGGCCTGACCGAGGGGCAGCGGGCCCGGTACGAGGAACTCGGCACCAACCTCGAAGTGGTCGAGCGCCGGATCGTGGACGCGTGTGCGGCCGCCGGACGTCCGCGCGAGGACGTCACCCTGATCGTCGTCACCAAGACCTACCCGGCCGAGGACACCGCGCTGCTGGCCGGACTGGGGGTGACGGACGTCGCGGAGAACCGCGACCAGGACGCCGCGCCCAAGGCGGAGCAGTGCAGAAACCTTCCTCTTGACTGGCACTTCGTCGGGCAGCTGCAGACCAACAAGGTCCGCTCGGTCGTCCGGTACGCGAACCACGTGCACTCGGTGGACCGGCTGCGGCTGGTCAGGTCGCTCTCTGCGGCCGTGCTCAAGTCCGGGCGCCCGGAGCTGGGTTGCCTGGTGCAGGTGGCGCTGGACAAGGAGCACGGGGAGGGCGCGCACCGGGCCGGGGTCGCCCCCGAGGACGTCGCCGAACTCACCGACGCGATCGCCGACACGCCCGGGCTTCGCCTGGACGGTGTGATGACCGTCGCTCCGCTGGCCGGTCCGCTGGCCGGGGACCCGGCCCGCGCCTTCGAGCGGCTGGCGGAAATCGCAACCGCCGTACGGGCGGCCCATCCGGCTGCCACCATGGTCTCCGCAGGTATGAGCGGTGACCTTGAGCAGGCGATTGCCGCCGGGGCGACACATGTGCGCGTCGGAACGGCGGTACTCGGAGTGAGGTCACCCCTCGGGTAACGTCACCGGGTAGTAGATCAGACTGCAGGACAAAATAGGACAGAAACTAGCAGCTTTCAGAAGCGCTAGCCAACCGTGGATCGCAGCTCCGCGGCCCCACCCCGAGAACCCTGACGGCGCGTCGCCTTGACGGGCCGTCGCGGGCGGCCGAGGAATCCGCAGGCAGGGCCGTGGCCCCGGCCGCAGGGACGGTTCGCACGGAGCGAGCGGAGCGAGCGACCGATGGAAGGTGCGCGGCTTCGCGAAGCAGCCACCGAGCGCCAGCGAGGTGGCCATGAGCGGAGGAGACAGGAGCATGGCCGGCGCAATGCGCAAGATGGCGGTCTACCTCGGCCTCGTGGAGGACGAGACGTACGACGGCCAGGGGTACGACCCCGACGACGACTACGACGCGGACCCCGAGCCGATCCGTACCGGACAGCGGACCGAGGACATCCCCCGGCCCGCGGCCGCTCCCGCCCCCGCCCCGGTCTCCTCGATCACCCCGCAGCCGGTCCCGGCCGCGGTGCCGATCCGGCAGGAGACTCCGAGGATGGCCCCCGTGTCGTCCATCACACCCGAACGCCGCCACAACCTGGAGAAGAGCGCACCGGTGATCATGCCCAAGGTAGTGAACGAACGAGAGCCCTACCGCATCACCACGCTGCACCCGCGGACCTACAACGAGGCCCGTACCATCGGGGAACAGTTCCGCGGCGGTACCCCCGTGATCATGAATCTGACCGAGATGGACGACACGGACGCGAAGCGGCTCGTAGACTTCGCCGCTGGACTCGTCTTCGGTCTGCACGGCAGTATCGAGCGCGTGACACAGAAGGTGTTCCTGCTGTCGCCTGCTAACGTCGATGTCACGGCGGAGGACAAGGCTCGGATCGCCGAGGGTGGGTTCTTCAACCAGAGCTGACCCGGCCACGACTTTACGTGTGGATCTGATCAACAGTGGTTGGCGACAGGTGATGAGCGGCAGGCCCTAGGGCCCTGGACCGGGGAGAGGGAAACGCGATGGACATCGTGTGGGCGGTGCTCTACTACGCCCTGACCGTCTTCCTGGTGTTCCTGCTCGTTCGACTGGTCATGGACTGGGTCTTCCAGTTCGCGCGTTCGTGGCGGCCCGGCAAGGCCATGGTCCTGGTCCTGGAGGCCACGTACACTGTCACGGATCCGCCGCTCAAGCTTCTTCGGCGGTTCATTCCGCCGTTGCGTTTCGGGGGCGTGGCGCTCGACCTGTCC
Organism: Kitasatospora sp. NPDC059648; assembly: GCF_042734825.1. NCBI lineage: Bacteria > Bacillati > Actinomycetota > Actinomycetes > Kitasatosporales > Streptomycetaceae > Kitasatospora > Kitasatospora sp. NPDC059648. The sequence goes on from NZ_JBHWDU010000014.1 coordinate 131,288, forward strand.
TTCTTCGTACTGATGATCATTGTGTATGTCCTGATCTCGCTTGTGCACCCCTAGTCGTAGGTGAGCGATGCGACAGGATGCCGGTGTGCCGACGATCACGTTGAGGTGAAGAGATGCCATTGACCCCCGAGGACGTTCGGAACAAGCAGTTCACGACCGTCCGCCTGCGTGAAGGCTATGACGAGGACGAGGTCGATGCCTTCCTCGACGAGGTCGAGGCGGAGCTGACCCGCCTCCTCCGGGAGAACGAGGACCTGCGCGCCAAGCTGGCCGCCGCGACTCGCGCCGCCGCGCAGAACCAGGCCAACATGCGGAAGGAGCCGCCGCAGGACTCCCAGCGTCCGGCTGCTCCCGTCCCGGCCGCCATATCCGGCCCGCCGGTCCCCGGCCAGCAGGGTCCGGGTGGCCCGCAGCAGATGGGCCCCGGCGGCCCGCAGCAGATGGGCCCCGGTGGTCCTCAGCAGCAGCAGATGGGCAACCAGCCGCTCGGCCTGCCCTCCGGTGCGCCGCAGCTCCCGGCCGGCCAGGGTGGTCCGATGGGCCCCGGTGGCCCGCAGCAGATGAACCAGACCATGGGCGGCCAGCAGCAGCTGGTCCAGCCGATGGGTGGTCAGATGCTCCAGCCCATGGGCGGTCCCGGTGGCCCGCAGCAGATGGGCAACCCGATGGGCCAGGGCATGGGCCAGCAGCAGCAGATGCAGCCGATGGGCGGCCCCATGGGCGGCCCGCCGCAGCAGATGGGCGGCCCGCTCGGCGGCCCGATGCAGCAGCAGGGTCCCGGTGGCGACAGCGCCGCCCGCGTGCTGGCGCTCGCCCAGCAGACCGCCGACCAGGCGATCTCCGAGGCCCGTTCCGAGGCCAACAAGATCGTCGGCGAGGCGCGCAGCCGGGCCGAGGGCCTGGAGCGCGACGCCCGGGCCAAGGCCGACGCCCTGGAGCGGGACGCGCAGGAGAAGCACCGCGTCGCGATGGGGTCGCTGGAGTCCGCGCGGGCCACGCTGGAGCGCAAGGTCGAGGATCTGCGGGCGTTCGAGCGTGAGTACCGGACGCGTCTGAAGTCGTACCTGGAGACCCAGCTGCGTCAGCTGGAGTCGCAGGCCGACGACTCGCTCGCGCCGCCGCGGATCCCCGCCACCGCGTCGCTGCCGCCGGCGGCGTCGTCGATGGCGCCGGCCGGGGGCGGGTCGATGGGCTCTGCGCCTTCCTTCGGTGGGAACCAGCCTTCGTTCGGTGGTAACTCGCCGTCGTTCGGGGGGCAGAGCTCCTTCGGTGGGAACGCGTCGGCGCCCTCCTTCGGTGGGCAGGGCGGTGGCAACAGCGGTGCACCGCAGATGCAGCCGGCCGGGATGACCCAGCCGATGGCGGCGGTGCGGCCGCAGCCGCCGCAGCCGATGCAGCAGGCTCCGGCGCCGATGCGGGGCTTTCTGATTGACGAGGACGGCGACAACTGAGGTTGTAGCTGGGGTTTTGGGGCGTCCCCTTTCTGGCCTTCGGGCTGGGGAGGGGGCGTCCTTTTTGGTGTTCGGGGGGTGGGCTCTCGGGAGGGTGGGTGCCGGGGCGGGGGCGGGGGGGGGGGCGGCGGGGGGGGGGGGGGTGTTTTGG
>NZ_JBHWDU010000015.1:0-9905 GCF_042734825.1 Kitasatospora sp. NPDC059648
GTTTTACCAGCCCGCGGACCGCGCCGGGGGGGCCGCCCCCCCCCCCCCCCGGGGCCCCCCCCCCCCCCCCTCGACCCGGAGACGGCTCAGCGCGGGTCGATCAGCTCGGGCGCGTACACCGTGCCCAGCGGCTCCGGCCCCACGTACTGCTGGCAGTTGCACTGCCCGGGCTCGTAGCGCACCGGGCGGCGTTCGGCGTCCCAGGCGGTGGGCGTCTCGACCACCTCGTGGCAGCGGCCCTGCTTGTCGTGCTTGGCAAGGTGGTGGGTGCAGCCGCAGACCGGCTCGGGCGGCCGGTTGGCCGCGTCCAGGGCCAGGCGCTGCCGGTGCTGGGCGTCGAGCAGTTCGAGCTTGCGCTCGTGCCGCTCCTTCACGTCCCGGCGCACCCGGTGGGCGATCGATCCGCCCCCGTAGAGCACGGCGGGCACCAGCCACCACAGGTTCCACAGCGAGTCCACTGACGCCCCCACCTATCCCGTCTTCCCTGGTGCAGATCATACGACTGACCAGCGCGGTCGGTTGACCGGGAACACCCGGGCCCCGCCGCTCAGCGGATGACCGGCAGCACCGGCTCCGAACTGCGCCCCGCCGCGGCCTCGATGAAGGCCACCGGGTCCGCCGCCTCGGCCAGCAGGCCCCGGGTGAAGTGCAACGCCTCCTCGGCGGGCGCCGGTCCGCCGACCGCCGCGATCAGGTCCAGCAGGTGGACGGTGGCCTCCATCAGCGCCACCTCGCCGAGCGCGCCCACCGTCACCTTCCCGAGCAGCTGGTGCGCCACCACGGTCTCGGGCGGGAGGTCCGCGATCCCGGCCAGGGCGGCCGGGCCCTCGGTACCGAACCGGGCGATCAGCACGGCCGGTTCGGTCGCCTTCGCGGTCTCCTTGGCCATGTCGGCGATCTGCCCGGCGGCGGTGTCGGCGATCCCGCCCGGCCGGTTGAACGTCCGCAGGATCTCCGCCCCGCCGGTCAGCACGGCCGGGCCCTCGACCACCGCCTCGCGCAGCCCGGCGAACTGCTCCGGCGCCGGCGCCACGTGCGCGTAGAGGTCCCGGACGGTCCATTCGGACAGCCGGGTGGGCCGGTCCCAGTCCTCCGCGCCCAGGGCGGCGCCGCGCTCCGCCCAGGACGCCCAGACCTCGGCCAACAGCTCGCTGACGCGGTTGTTCTGACTGCTCATCGGAGCCTCCTCCGGCCAGTGCTCATCGGAGCGCCCCACGCTACCCGCCCCCGTCGACGAAACCACTTGCGCCCCGTCGATGCGGCCGCCACCATCGGCCCATGACCCGCACCCCCGCCCGCCCGCTGTCCGTGACCGTCTCCGCCCGCCCGGCCGCCGTCCAGCAGCGGCCCGGCCGCACCCGGAGGCCCGACCGCGCACGCGCGTGAGGGCCGCGCTGGTCGCCGGGCTGCTCGCCGGGTACGGCGTCGCCGTACCGGTGGGGGCCGTCGGCGCCTACCTGGTGGCACTCACGGCCCGGACGTCGCTGCGCACGGGGGCCTGCGCCGCCCTCGGCGTCGCCACCGCGGACGGGCTCTACGCGCTTCTCGCGGCCCTCGGCGGCAGCGGCCTCGCGCCGCTGCTGGAACCGCTCGCCGGCCCGCTGCGGATCGGCTCGGCGCTGGTGCTGCTCGCCCTGGCCGTCCGCACCGCCGCCACCGCCCTGCGCGGGCGCCGCTCCGCCACCGTGACGGCTCCCGCGACTCCGCCCGGCCCCGCCCGGGCCTTCCTCACCCTGCTCGGGATCACCCTGCTCAACCCGCTCACCGTGCTCTACTTCGCCGCGTTCGTCATGGGCGGCCGCGGCCGGGGCGGCAGCGCTTCCGGCGCCCTCTCCCCGGCCGTGTTCACCGCCGCCGTCCTCGCCGCCTCCGCCAGCTGGCAGCTGCTGCTCGCGTCGGGCGGCGCCCTGCTCGGCCGGGCCCTGACCGGCGCGCGCGGCCGGCTGCTGACCGCCCTCGGTTCGGCCGCCCTGGTGGGCTGGCTCGCCGTCCGGCTGCTGCTCGGCTGAGCCGGATCGCCGCCGACCGGCCACCAATCGGCCACCGACCGGCCATCGGCTACGGTCCGTGGTCAAACTGGGCGCCCCGACGACCTGTTTTCCCCCTATTCATACCTTGTATCCTGGTTCTGTATCCGCTGCGTAACCTGCCACCACCCGCCCGGTACGACACGGCACAACGGGGTACGGCAGGGCAGGGCAGGGCAGGGCAGGCCGACAGCGCCGGCACCGACTCGGAGGAGTACGGCCATGGTCGAGCGGGATGCCCCCGAGAAGCGGGGGCGCCTGAGCCGCCCCCTGGTGCTCCAGGCCGCCGTGGCACTGGTGGACCGCGAGGGGCTCGGCGCGCTCACCATGCGCAGGCTGGCCGCGGAGCTCGGCGTCGAGTCGATGGCGCTGTACCGCTACACCCCCGGCAAGGAAGCCCTGCTGGACGGCCTGACCGAGGCCTACTTCACCGAGATCAACGCCCGGCTGCGCACCAGCGCCGGCAGCGGCCCGCACGAGCCGGGGTGGCGGACGGAGCTGCGCCGGATCGCCAAGGCCTTCGCCGTCGTGGCCCACGCCCACCCCGAGATCCTGCCGCTGGTGGCGACCCGCCCGCTGGCCGTCCCGGTGTCCCGGCGGCCGGTCCCGGCGCTCGAACTCACCGAGCACATCCTGTCGGTGCTCGGGCGGGCCGGCTTCGACGACGCCGCCGCCCTGACCGTCTACCGCACCTTCGTCGCCTGGAACCTCGGCTGCCTGCTGGTGGACAAGCGCCAGGTGGTCGACAACCCGGAGGAGCCGGACCCGGCGCTGCGGCTGGGCCTGCACCGGCTGTCCGCCACCGAGTTCCCGCGGCTGCGCGCGCTGGTCCCCCGCTTCGCCGAGTTCGACGACCAGGCCGAGATGCTGGCCGGCCTGGAAACTCTGCTGAACGGGATGCCGGAGCCGCCCCTTGACGCCTTCTACGGTGACGGCGGATCCTGAGGATACGAGGTACACGTCGGACATATCCGTACTCGTCACCAGAGGTCACCATGTCCGCCGTCCCATCCACACCACCCACCCGGCCCGACATCCTCAAGCTCCGCGTCACCGCGAGGGACGCGGACGCCCTGCGCGCCCTGCTGCGCGAGGCCCGTCCCGACACCGGCGGCCGCCCGCAGGTCGAGCCGGACGGCCGCGTCGGCATCGACGTCTACGCCCCCGAGGACCAGGTGGCGACCCTCGAACGCGAGGACGTCACGGTCACCCAGATCGGGAACGCCAGCGAGGCCGGGCGGGCCGCCCAGGCCGAGGTCGGCACCGGCGACCGGTTCGCCGCCGCCGACGCCGTCCCGCGCGGCCTGGCCGCCAAGCTCGCCGGCTGAGCCGGGAGGCCCGTCATGTCGTACCTGAACATCACCGAGGTCGAGTCCGCGGTGACCGGCCTGGCCGCCGCCTACCCCGGCACCACCGAGCTCGTCACCCTCCCCGAGCCCTCGGTCGAGGGCCGCACCGCCCACGCCCTGGTGATCGGCGCCCCCGCCGCATTCCCCAAACACTGCGTGATGCTGATCGGCGGTGTGCACGCCCGCGAGTGGGGCAGCTGCGAGATCCTGGTCCACTTCGCCGCCGATCTGCTGGAGGCCTACCAGGCCGGTACCGGCCTCGGCTACCACGGCACCACCTTCACCGCCCGACAGGTGCACGACCTGCTCACCCGGCTGGACCTCGTGGTCTTCCCCCTGGTCAACCCGGACGGCCGGCTGTACAGCCAGACCGTCGACCCGATGTGGCGCAAGAACCGCAACCCGGCCAACTCCGGCGGCAGTTCGAACCCCGACTGCATCGGCGTCGACATCAACCGCAACTACGACTTCCTCTTCGACTTCACCAAGGCGTTCGCCCCGACCGCCACCCCCCAGGTCTCGACCAACCCGTGCGACCAGCAGGTCTACGAGGGACCGAGCGCGTTCTCCGAGCCCGAGACCCGCAACGTCCGCTGGCTGCTGGACCGGTTCCCGGCGACCAGGTGGTTCGTCGACGTGCACAGCTACTCCGAGGACATGCTCTACAACTGGGGCGACGACGACAACCAGTCCGACGACCCGTCGATGAACTTCCGGAACCCCCGGTACGACGGCAAGCGCGGACTCCCGAACGACACCGCCTACGCCGAGTACATCCCCAAGGACGACGCCGACAAGGCCCTCGAACTCGCCACCGCCTTCTGCCAGGGCGCCCACAGCGTGCACGGGAGGGCCTACAAGCCGCTGACCGGGTTCCACCTCTACCCGACCAGCGGGACCAGCGACGACTACGTCTTCTCCCGCCACTTCGTCGACCCCGGCCAGGGCAAGGTGCTCGGCTTCACCGTCGAGTGGGGCAAGGAGTTCCACCCGCTGTGGGCGGAGATGGAGACGATCGTCCTCGACGTGGACGCCGGGCTCGTCCAGTTCTGCCTCACCGTCTGAACACCCCCGAGCCATCGGGCCCGACAGCGGGGCGCCCGCCACGACCGGTCGTGGCGGGCGCCCTGACGAATGCGCTCGGGCGGCCGTAGGGAGCACAGGGTCCGTCCGACCGGGCCGGGGGCGCCTTCGAGTGGCGCCGTACGCCTACGAGGCACACGTACTTCGTATACGAGTCTGCTCGCCCGCCCCGGGCCGGTCAAGGGAGCCCCCGCCCCGGAGCCGGGCGGCGCTCCGCTCAGATCCGGGCGCCCAGCATCCGCAGGACCAACTCGCCGTAGCGGCGGCCGAGTTCCTCCGGCGTCCCGGAGGAGCGCTCCGTGTACCAGCGGGAGACGTCGATGCCCAGCGAGGTGACCGCGCGGGCCGCCGTGCGCACCTCCGCGACCTCGAACTCCCCGGCCGCCACGCCCGCCTCGATCAGTGTGCTGACCTCGCGTTCGATGTCCAGGCGCAGCGCCGCGACGACGGCGTACGCGTCCTCGGGCAGCGCGTGCAGCTCGTAATTGACCACCCGGCCGACGGTGCGGGCCCGGGCGTGCCAGGCCGTGAACTGCTCGACCAGCCGCCGCATCCGCTCCGCCGGACCGCCGTCCCCGGCCGCCGCCTCCCGCACCAGGGCCAGGGTCGCGGTGTGCCCGGCCTGGCTGATCTCGGCGAGCAGGGCGGCCTTGGACTGGTAGTGGATGTACAGCGCGGCGGGGCTCATTCCGGCCGCCGTGGCGATGTCCCGGGTGGTGGTGGCGTGGAAGCCGCGCTCCGCGAACGACTCGACGGCCGCCTGGAGCAGCCGGTACGCCGCCTCGGGGCGGGTGTCGGCGCCGGGCAGGGTCGGCCAGAGGTCGGCGATCGGCGTGCTGGTCATGGCGCCATCCTCCCAGAGGATTCGTACGGGCTTTCCCGTCGGCCGTCCGTCGCGGTCCGGCGGACTGTTGACAGGCTGCCGCACCGACACCATGCTGAGCAAGCGCTTAGTCAGCCCAGTCGACCGGTCAGCCCACGCCGCCCCGGTCGGCAGTCTCGAACTCAAGACCCTCGCGGGAAAGGCAGGACCCTCCGTGGTGCACTCCTTCAAGGGCCGGGTGGCCGTCGTGACCGGTTCCAGCCGCGGCATCGGCCTCGGCATCGCGCGCGAACTGGTCGAGCGCGGCGCCAAGGTCTGCCTCACCGCCCGCAACCCCGAGCCGCTCGCCGAGGCCGTCCGCGACCTCGGCGGCCCGGAGAACGCGATCGCGGTCGCGGGCAAGGCCGACGACCCGGCCCACCAGGAGGAGGCCGTCGCCCGCACCCTGGAGGCCTTCGGCCGGCTCGACCACCTGGTCAACAACACCGGCATCAACCCGGTGTACGGGCCGTTCCTGGAGACCGACGAGGCCGCCGCCGCCAAGATCATGGCCGTCAACGTGCTCGGCCCGCTGGCCTGGACCCGCCGGGCGCACGCCGCGTGGATGGGCGAGCACGGCGGCTCGGTCGTCAACGTCGCCTCGATCGCCGGCATCCGCGCCTCGCTCGGGATCGGCATGTACGGCGTCAGCAAGGCGGCGCTGATCCGGCTCACCACCGAACTCGGCGCGGAGCTGGGCCCGCAGGGCATCCGGGTCAACGCCGTCGCCCCCGCGGTCGTGAAGACCAAGTTCGCCGAGGCGCTCTACGAGGGCCGCGAGGAGCAGGTCACCAAGGCCTACCCGCTGGGCCGGCTCGGCGTCCCCGGGGACGTCGCCGGCGCGGTCGCCTTCCTGCTCTCCCCGGAGGCCGGCTGGATCACCGGCCAGACCCTGGTGGTGGACGGCGGGGTCACCCTCGGCGGTGGGCTGTGACGGGGGCCGTGACGGGCTTCGAGGGCCAGGGCGTGGTGGTGACCGGCGCGGGCCGGGGCATCGGTGCCGCGCTGGCCCGGGCCTTCGCCGCGGCCGGCGCCCGGGTGGTGGTCAACGACCTGGACGCCGAGGCCGTCCACGCCGTCGCGAAGGACTGCGGCGGTACCGCCCTGCCTGGGGACGCCGCCTCCGCCACCGGTCTGGCCGCCCTGGCCGGCCGGGCCCGTACGGAACTCGGCGAGATCGACGTGTGGTGCGCCAACGCGGGCGTCGCCCCGGTCGGCGGCGCCGACGCGCCCGCCACCGCCTGGGCGAGCGCCTGGGAGGTCAATGTGATGGCCCACGTCCGGGCCGCCGAACTGCTGCTCCCCCGCTGGCTGGAGCGCGGGCGGGGCCGCTTCCTCGCCACCGTCTCCGCCGCCGGACTGCTCACCATGCTGGGCTCGGCCCCCTACGCCGTCAGCAAGCACGGCGCGCTCGCCTTCGCCGAGTGGCTCTCGGCCACCTACCGCCACCGCGGCGTCAAGGTGCACGCGCTCTGCCCGCAGGGCGTGCGCACCGACATGCTGGCCTCCACCGGCGCGGTCGGCGAGGCGCTGCTCGCGCCGACCGCACTGGATCCGGAGGACGTCGCCGAGGCGGCGCTGGACGGGCTGCGCGAGGAGCGCTTCCTGATCCTGCCGCACGCCGAGACCGCCGAGTACTACCGCGTCCGGGCCACCGACCCGGACCGCTGGATCGCCGGGATGAACCGGCTCCAGCAGGAACTGGAGAGGAGCGAGGCACTGTGAGGGCCTGGCAGGTGGGTGAGCTCGGCGAGCCGGCCGCGGTGATGCGGCTGGCGGACGACGTGGCACGGCCGGTGCCCGGCCCGGGGCAGCTGCTGGTCCGGGTCCGGGCCGCGGCGGTGAACTTCCCGGACGCGCTGATGGTGCGCGGGCAGTACCAGTTCCGCCCGCCATTGCCGTTCACCCCCGGCGTGGAGCTGTGCGGCGAGGTCGCCGACGGCGCCCGGCGGGGCGAGCGGCTGATCGGCAACCCGGTGCTGCCGCACGGCGCCTTCGCCGAGTACGCGCTGCTGGACGCCGCGGCCGCCTTCCCGGCGCCCGGGGCGCTGGACGACGCCGAGGCGGCGGCGCTGCACATCGGCTACCAGACCGCCTGGTTCGCCCTGCACCGACGGGCCCGGCTGCGGGCCGGGGAGACCCTGCTGGTGCACGCGGCGGCGGGCGGAGTGGGTAGCGCGGCCGTCCAGCTCGGCCGGGCCGCCGGGGCCCGGGTGGTCGCCGTGGTCGGCGGCGCGGCCAAGGCGGAGGCGGCCCGGGCGCTCGGCGCCGACCTGGTGGTCGACCGGACGGCCGGCGACTTCGTCACCGCCGTCAAGGAGTTCACCGGCGGGCGCGGTGCGGACGTGGTCTTCGACCCGGTCGGCGGCGAGGCCTACACCGGCTCCACCAAGTGCGTGGCCTTCGAGGGCCGGATCGTGGTGGTGGGCTTCGCCGCCGGGCAGATCCCGGCCCCCGCGCTCAACCACGCCCTGGTGAAGAACTACGCGATCCTCGGCCTGCACTGGGGCCTCTACAACACCCACGACCCGCGTGCCGTCCAGGCCGCCCACGACGAGCTGAGCAAGCTCGCCGAGCAGGGCGTGGTCCGGCCCCTGGTCAGCGCCCGGGTGCCGCTGGCCGGGGCCGCGGAGGCCGTCCAGCTGGTCGCCGACGGGCGCAGCACCGGCCGGATCGCGGTGCTGGCCGACTGACGCCAGTTCAGCGATCACCTCCGGCGCCGGGCGGGGCGGCCGGGCCGAGCAGGGCCGCGGGGTCGCCGGGCCCGCCCGGCCCGGCCGGTTCAGGCCACGGCCTTACCCGGATGGCTCACGGGACCTCCTTGCCGCGCACGGGCGCGCGCCGCTTCCATGGCCCCATGGGCCGACGAGACCTCGTTCTTCTGACCGACCACAGCTCGACCGAAGGCACCCGGGAGGCGATGGCGATCGCCGCCCGGCGGCTGACCGGCCGCGAGCCCGTCCTGCTCGACGCGCGGCACTTCATGACGGACGGCGCTCTCGGCGTCGGCCCCACCGGCCGGATCGAGGCGGTGGGCGACGGGACCGCCCGGCTGGAGGCCGGTGGGCGCGTCGTGACCACGGACGCGGTGGTCGTCTACGAGATCCCGCCGCACCGGCGCCCCGCCTTCGCCCACTGCCAGCGGCTGCTGCACGCGTCCGGCGTCCGCTCGCTCGGCACCGACGTCGAGGCCTGGCGCGCGGCGACCGAGAAGGACCGCACGGTCGAGCGCTTCACCCGTGACGGCGTGCCGCACATGCCGACGATCACGCTCTCCCGACCGACGCCGGAGGCCGCCGCCGAGGCCTTCGCGCGACTCGGCGGCGACGTCTGGGCCCGGCCGTGCGTCGGCATGGGCGGCGAGGACGTCTTCCACGTCACCACCCACGCCCAACTGGCCGCCGCCGCACGACACTACGCGGCGCTCGACACCGACTGGCTGCTCGCCCGGGACGCCCGGAACTTCACCGCCGACGGGCGCCGCCACCAGTACCGGGTGGTCGTCCTGGGCGGCCGGGCCGTCCGCGCGGTGGAGCACGTCCAGCCGGACCCGGACGCGCCCTGCAACGAGTGCCGGGGCGCCTCCTCGACCGCCCTGGAGATCGACGAACTCCCACCGGTTCTGGCCGAGTTGGCGATCATCGCGGCCAAGTCCCTGGGCCTCCCGCTGGCCGGCGTCGACCTCGCCGCCGAGAACGGCGGCGTGGTCTTCGAGGTCAACGTCCACCCGGCCTTCGGCCGCGCCCGAGGGGTGGACCAGATCGCCGTCCCCTACGTCGCGGCGCACCTGCGCCCCTGAGGCAGGCGGCGGCAGCATCGGCACAACCGCCCGCCCACCGAACACCAGACCGCCATGATGAGCCGTTCGGCTGAATCCTCACCCGACTCGGCCCGTTCGTCGGCACCCGACTGCTGCAATTGGCACGCACTCGAACCGAGCTGCCGAAGCACATCACGGCCGTGCACGAACCAGATGGCCGCTGAAAGAACGGAAACCGACTCGTCATGGTGTTTGCTCTCCGCAAGTCCCTCGCCGTCGCGACCCTGGCGCTGACGGCCTCCTTCCTGCCGACCGTCGGGGCGGGCGCCGCCGACACCGCGCAGGCGAGCCCGCGCACCCCCGGCCTCCACTGCCTCGCCAACACCTGGAACACCCCGAACATCGGCACCAGGCCGTGCAACCCCAGCGACCTCGGCCAGCGCTGGACCCTCTCGGGCGAGCAGATCTCCCTCAGCAACGCCCGGGGCTACTGCCTCGCCAACACCTGGGGGACCCAGGCCGTCTCGGTGAAGCCGTGCGACCCCAATGACCAGGGGCAGTACTGGACCGTCTCGGGCCAGCAGATCACCCTCACCTTCGCCCCGGCCTACTGCCTCGCCAACGCCTGGCAGACCCCGAGCGTCGGCACCAAGCCGTGCAACGCCGCCGACCCCGGACAGCACTGGGTGGTCTTCGACGACCAGATCAGCCTGGCGCTCGCCTGACGAACCCCGCCGCCGTGGCCCGGGGGCCACCAGTAGGGCCCCGGCCCCCCCCCCATCAACGGCACGGACAAACACACGGAACGCAAAAACCGGAACACC